>JAKMFD010000030.1 GCA_022425625.1 Crocinitomicaceae bacterium
CCCTGTGATTTTATCGAGATTTTATCATTTCGAGATAGTGTTATTTCAAAGCAAGGTATTTCAATTCCTCAAAGAATTTTTGAGGTTATTGCATGGGATTCATGTGAACTACGCTTAATTGGATTTAATTATGATTATAGAGGTGAGAAAATACTTTCTCAACAGGTTTATATTAACGTTTCTTATTACGAGGAGCATGAAGGTGGTGAACTTTTTGATATTAAAGAAACCTTCTATGATTGGTCGAAAGACCGAGAGGCTGATGAGACGAACTATCTTTTTTATTTTTTGATTGTATTATCCCTTGGGTTATTAATCATTTTTGGTGTGCGAAAATTTCTTTACGCTCAAAAGCCCCTTCTGATTTCTATGACCTGTGATGAGCAAGCCAAATCTGATATTGAACAGTTATTCGATAAAAAGCTATGGAAAAACGATCAAATTCAAGAACATTTTGTGCGCTTTTCTTTTATTCTTCGCCAATATTTAACACTTAGATATGAGCTTTCCTTTCTTGAAAAAACAACCAGTCAAGCCAAGATATTATTGAATCAATTACCTATTGAATCCACAACTAAAAATGAAATAGTATCACTTTTGTTAGCTTCAGATTATATCAAATTTGCAGATTCTAAAATAGAAGAAGCATCCATTTTAAGGATGAAATCAAGGGTTTTGACAATTATTGAAACAATTACGCCAATTAAAGAAGAGGTTGATGATTAATTGGGTTGGTTATACAGGGTGTGATTTTTTAGAGCCGCAATTGTTGCTTCTGCTATGTGCCGTTCCTTTTCTAATATTTTTTCTGCTTCGTTCTGAAAGATTAAAAACATCTGGAATAAAGTATACGCAATCAATCAAAGTACAACAGAAGATAAAATCTTCATTCGTGAGAAGGCTGAGGTTGTTTTTATTGGCCTTAAAAGTAATGGTATTTATTCTTTTGGTTATTGCAATTTCGAGACCCTTTTCATGGACAGACTTCAACAACGGCGATACTTTAAATAGAAACGGTATCGAGGTGAATTTTGTTCTTGATGTCTCTGAATCTATGCAAGCAATGGACCTTGAGCCAAACCGTCTAAGTGCCGCTAAAAATGTAATAGAAAAATTTGTTAATTCAAGGAAAGGAGATCGAATCGGCTTAGTGACTTATTCAGGAGAGGCTTACACGGTTTGTCCTCGTACCATTGATCATAATCTTTTACTTACTCAACTCAGAAAAGCCAACGGCAATGATCTATTACCGGGTACAGCTATCGGTATTGGTCTAGGTACAGCCGTCGCTCAAATGAAAGGGGATAGCACAGAATCTAAAGCTATTATTCTATTGACGGATGGAACAAACAATAGTGGGGATTTGTCTCCGGAGGATGCAGCGAATTTAGCAAAAAGCGAAAATATTAGGGTGTATACTATTGGTGTAGGTACTAATGGAATGGCTCCTATGCCGGGTAATTCTCTTTTCGGTATCGGGAAATTTTACGCTCCTGTGGAAATCGATGAAGCTATTTTAAAGAATATAGCTGAGCTAACAAAAGCAAAGTATTTTAGAGCGACAAATTCAGAATCTTTGAAAGATATTTTGACTGAAATTGATAAGATTGAGAAAAAAAGAATAAAAGATTCGACGGATATTAAAGCATCTATACCTATACCTAAAAACCTCTTATCTCTACTTATTATCTTGCTAGTTTTTTTATTAATCTCCGATTTAATTTTATTTAAAGTCCATGAATAGTCCGGGTAAACAAAATGGCTTCTTAATAAGAACACTGGGGATTGATATCTTGATATCAGCTACTATTCTTATATGTATCTTGTTTTTTAAATTGCAAGGATTGATTTTTTATAACAGTTCTGCACTGTATTTATTTCTTCTTCTCATACCTGCCTATTATTTCTTTTTTTCCGGGTTAAATCTTCTAATAGGCATATACGGAAATACTAATTTTGTAGTGGGGAATCATCGTCAAGTTGTTTATTTTATCTTGAAGTTTTTTGCTTTAAAGCTTTCTTTTATTGCCATTGTGCTGGCACTTTCAGATCCTGTTAAGGGAATTGAACAAAAACAAGTTGTGACTGAGGCAGGAGATATCATGGTATGTCTAGACCTGTCGAGATCAATGGATGTAAAAGACGTTCAAAATCAAAGTAGATTAGAGACTGCGAGAAATGTCTTAAAATCATTAACAAATAAGTTGTCAGGTCATCGCATAGGATTGTGTGTTTTTGCCGATAATTCCATAGTGCAACTACCATTGACTAGGGATTACAATCGATTTAAACTAATGGTATCTGAGGTAAACACCTCCTATTTTAGCAATCAAGGGACCAATATTGGCAGTGCGCTTGACAATGCTAGGCGTTCTTTCAATAGAAAAGGACAAAAAAATAGTGTTCTATTATTAACTGACGGTGAGAATCACCAAGAGGCCTACAATACATTTATTGATTCCTTAGTAAATGATGATATAAAACTGATCGCTGCAGCTATAGGAACAGAAACTGGAGGGCCAATATTGGAGGGGGAAAATAAACAGATTCGGTTGGATGAATCAGGAAATGTAATCTTGTCAAGGGTAAATCTTTCCCTCGTAAAAAACATAGCAGAAAAAAGCAACGGTAGCTGGTTTCATCTAACGGATGCTTATCCATCACCAGAGGCAATATTAACAGAAATTAACTCTAACTACACAAGGGATTCACGAAATTTGAATGTAAAGATTGAGCGCAGGTTATTTGTAATTCCATTAGTGATTTCACTCTTTGCTATTGTTATCTATTTGTTATTGCCCTTATTCTTAAAGGAACGGAGATGAAATGGTTTGTTTTTATTCTTGGCTTAATATTCAATACCGAAATAGGTGCTCAATCTTTTATGGATACTGTTTCTGATGCCCAATTAAAATATAAGTCAAAAGATTTTGAACAGTCATTTCAAACCTACAAAAGAGCAGCAGCTATGAGAGGTGATAAGTTCAAAACGGAATCGAGTGAAGAAAATTTAAATATAGAACTCGCTCAAGCCGCCTACAGAATAGAGGCATATGATGATGCTATTGAGTATTATCAATTAGCAGCGAAAGACCTTAAAAATCCAATTCAGCAATCAGCAATTTATCACAATATTGGAAATGCATATTTGAAGGCAGGGAAGGTCGAAGATGCAATTGAACATTATAAGACAAGTATCAAACTGAATGGAACGGATCTTGAAACAAAGTCCAACCTGTCTAAAGCCCTCCGAATCAAAAAATCGGCTGATAAAAATAAGCAAGAGCGAAAAAAGGATGCTTCTAAATCAAATAAAGAAAAGTCACAGGGGGAATCAAAAATGAACATGCCTGAAAAAGAATATTCTTTTGAAGCGCAGCAAAAGAAACAAATACTTAATCAGCTATTGCGAAAAGAGGCAGAAACAAAAAGGAGAATTGAAGAGAAACGAAGTCATTCATCAAAAAAGAGTAAAGATTGGTGATGATTAGGTTGTTCTATATTTTAAGCATTATTTATGGTTGTTGTTCATTTGTTCTTGGGCAAAAGGTAAGATTAGAAATTTCTAATCTTCAGCCTAAAGTTGGTGAGTATATTACTGTGCAAATGACCTCGTCAATCGGAAGTAATTTTGAATTGAAATTCCCCGATACATTTCAGTCAGGAATGAATACCATGAGTGGTATGCGTCAGGAATTCATTAACGGTCGAAGCAATACTATTTATTACAGGACCTTATCTGGCTTTTTCAAGGCCCCTGGAGTCTTTAATATGGGCCCGGTATATGTATTGGCAAAAAATAAAAAGTATGCATCTAAGATGTTTAAAGTATCAGTTGGGGATGTTGACGATGCCTTGCAAATTCAAAAACGAAATGTAAAACCTTCAACTGCAAAACCTCCTGTTTTTGCAGAAACATATTGCTCGGCTGAAAAAATTTACAGAGGTCAGTCTGTTTTTGTAAAATCACGGGTCTATTCTAAAAAGGAATTTTCGAGCATTCGAAATTATAATCCATATTCTATTGGTCAAAAGGTAGAGTCATTTAAGTATAGGCCTAAGAAAGAGCTTGACTGGGAGCCTAAAGACCTTGATGGTCAGCAATATTTAGAGTTGTTATTTGAAGAGAAAGTGATATTTCCTCAAGAAATTGGCACGATGAATATCTCGTCATTTGAAATGGTTCTGTCGGGATATGGTAATTATGTCGTACGTTCTGAACCAAAGACTGTTAAAGTTTTGGAGCTTCCTAAAAAAAATCAGCCTGCAGGATTTTCAGGATTGGTTGGTTCATTTGAGATTTCATCTTCAATTTCGGACACTCTCGCAAAGTCAAATACTATACTATCCCTAACGATGAATATAAAAGGTTTAGGTAACCTTCAGCATGCAACCGCTCCTGAAATAACGCTACCTGAAGGATTAGAGCTTTATTCTGATCCAATTAAAACTAAGAAATTTACACTCTGCGAATCAGGTTATGAAGGCTCTGTAATTTTTACCTATCCCATTCGCGTTTTAATTGAGCAACCCATTGTAATACCTTCCAATATGGTATCTTATTTTAATCCAGTAACGGATTCTTATGTTACTTTGGAGTCCGATAGGATACATATAAATTCTAATCTCTTCATTCCGGCAAGTAGTAAGGATACCTCAAAAAGGATAGCGAATGGTTCAATTCGGAAGACGGATTTGGTTAAAGAAGATGTCTCTGAGCAAAAAGAACCTTGGAACAACCTAATAGAATATATATCAGTTTTATTACTTACATCACTTTTACTTTTTGGTTTAATTAAAAGAAAACGAGATAAGCAAGTTGATTTAAGGACAAAAGAATTTTTGGTACCTAAAAAACAAGACATTAAAATGGGTATATCCGAAGCCTTAAACCCGAAGCTTGAAATTTCAACTTCCTTGTTGAAAATGGAACATTGTTTATTTAATTATTGTTCTTACGTTCTCTCTCAAGATAGCTTGAAGCTTTCCAGAAATGAAATTTATTTGTTACTTAACAATCACATAAGTCAGGAAAATCTAAAAAACATTCAAGTTCTTTTTTCGTCAATAGACTCATTTCGTTTCGGAAAAAACATCGCTGATATGCCCTTTAATGCTTTGAAAAGAGATTTTAAAGATACGCTCTCAGCATTAATTTCATAGCCTTTAATTTCTCTTCTTACGTATTTTTTTTGAACTTTTTAGAACCTTTTTGAAAAAAAATAGTAAAAAACATCCAACCTTACCGAGATTTCATCGTCTTAGGTACAAATGCGATAACACATGAGACAATTAAAAATTGCAAAACAAGTCACCAATCGTGAGACAGCCTCACTTGATAAGTATCTCCAAGAGATAGGAAGAGTAGATTTAATATCTGCAGATGAAGAGGTGGAATTAGCGAAGAGAATTAAAGCAGGTGACCGTCAAGCTTTAGAACGTTTGACCAAGGCCAATTTGCGTTTTGTTGTTTCAGTCTCTAAACAATATCAAAATCAAGGGCTAACATTGTCTGATTTAATCAATGAAGGAAATCTCGGATTGATTAAGGCTGCAGAGCGTTTTGATGAAACAAGAGGTTTTAAATTTATCTCTTATGCCGTATGGTGGATTAGACAATCTATACTTCAGGCATTGGCGGAACAAGCAAGAATTGTTAGGTTGCCATTAAATAAGATTGGTAACATCAATAAAATAAATCGCGCATTTTCAGAGCTTGAACAAAAACTTGAAAGACCACCTTCAGCTGATGAATTAGCAGAGATCCTGGATTGCACGCCTCAAGAGGTAAAACAATCCTTATCACAGAACGGAAGACATATTTCTATGGATGCGCCTCTAGTTGAGGGAGATGATTCCTCCTCTAGTATGTATGACGTAATGGGCAGTAAAGATTCGCTTCCGAGTCCAGAGTCAAATTTAGTACTAGAGTCACTAAGAAGTGACATACGACAATCCCTGAAAACACTTACACCACGTGAAAGTCAGGTTGTAAGTATGTTCTACGGTTTAGAGGGTAAAATGCCACTTTCTTTGGAAGAAATAGGTGATCGTTTTGATTTAACAAGAGAACGAGTTAGACAAATTAAAGAAAAGGCCATTCGTCGATTAAAGCACACTACCAAGAATGTTATTCTTAAATCTTATTTAGGATAGACTATAGGGGATCAACATCTATTACAACGCGGACCTTTTTATTGTCTGTGTTACTGTAGAATGTATCAATTAGCTCCTTAATTTTCTGTTTAACCTTTAAATCTGGAGCCTCTTTTTCAATTTTTATTTTTACTGTTTTTAAAAATTTATTTCTGATTTTCTGAACAATAGGATACTCAGGGCCAATAACTCTTTCCTTAAATACAGTCTTAAACAATACAGCAAGGTTTTCTGCTGCAGCATCTAGTGTATTTAAATTTTCATGTTTAAGCGTAATTGCAATCAGTTTATAAAACGGGGGGTAATGATAATTTTTCCTTTCTATGATTTCATTTTCGTAAAATTGAACATAGTCGTGTTTACCCACAAGCTGAAGCACCCAATGATCTGGATCACCAGTCTGAACGATAACTTTCCCCTGTTTCCCTTGCCTTCCTGCTCGTCCTGCTACCTGTGACATCAGCTGATAAGAACGTTCATAAGCTCTAAAGTCGGGTCTATTTAATAACATATCTGCATCAAGAATCCCAACTAAGAAAACATTGTCAAAGTCTAATCCTTTAGTAACCATTTGGGTTCCGATTAGAATATCTATTAAACCTTTATCGAAGTCATTTAATATTTTTTCATAAGCGTTTTTGGAACGTGTTGTATCTAGATCAAGCCTCTTTATAACATGATCGGGAAATATAATTCCAAGCTCATCCTCTATTTTTTCAGTTCCAAATCCAATCATATTGAGTCGATTGCTACCACATGATGGGCAAGAACCTACTGGGTTCGTAGAATATCCACAATAATGACATTTTAAGAGATTTGCGGATTTGTGATAGGTCAATGAAACATCACAATGATTGCATTTCGGTGTCCAATTACATATTTCACATGACCAAAGTGGTGTGTATCCTCTTCTATTTTGAAATAGGATGACTTGTTCTCCTTTCTCTAAAACAGACCGCATCTCTTCCAATAGATAATTGGAGAAATGTGAATGCATACTTTTGAGCTTGCGTTCTCTTTTTAGATCTGCATAACATACCTCGGGCATTAATAAACCCTTGTAACGTTCTTTTAGATTTACTAAACCAAATTTTCCTTGCTTCGCATTGGTATAGGTTTCTAATGATGGAGTTGCGGTACCGAGAATGACCTTTGCCTCATGCATTCTTCCAAGAACGATTGCTGCATCTCGACCATTATATCTAGGGGACGGATCATATTGTTTAAATGAGCCTTCATGTTCTTCATCAACAATTATTAATCCTAAATTTTGAAAAGGCAGAAATACAGATGATCTCGCACCGAGTATAATTCTAAATTCATGCTGATCATCGTTAAGTACTTTATTCCATATTTCTACACGTTCATTTTGATTAAATTTAGAATGGTACACACCTATTTTCTCGCCAAAGTATGCCGATAATCGCTGAATGAGTTGTGTTGTTAATGCTATTTCCGGTAAAAGAAATAATACTTGTTTACCCAAATCAAGTTGGTCTTGGATGAGTTGCACGTATAGCTCGGTTTTACCAGACCCTGTAACACCATGTAGCAAAGTAACTTTGTTTTCGTTCATGGAGGTTTTAAGCCCAGCTAATGCTTCGGATTGTGCCGCAGTTAGTTCTTTAAAATTCGAGAGTGTTCCTTTGTTGAGATGAATACGGTCAATTTGAAATCGTTCTGCAATCAAAATACCTTTCTTTTCCAGTGTTGATAGTGCCGATGTACTTACACCTTTTTCAATGAGTATTCTTTTTTCAACTGGATAGTAACCACCTTCGTCGTGTGCTGCTTTTATAAGCTCTATCAGTGCATTAAATTGCTTTGCATCTCTTAAATTTTGCTCTAATTCATTTAAAATGATATTTAAATTATGCTCAATCTGAAATTCATCTTTTAGCTGGTAACAGATTGCGGTCTTTGCAGCATACCTTTGCTTGATTTCCTCCTTTGAAATAAGAACTTTTTGTTCAATGAGCGATTTTATGATAGGTTGTACTGTCTTAATTGATAGAAATTCTGAAAGTTCTTTGAGATTACAAGAACCTTTTGTTTCAAGGTACTCTACAATTTCTTGACCTCTATTATCTAAAGTATCAACTGCTTCATCAAACTCAGGGTGTAATTGAATATTCGTTTCGCTTCCAAGCTTGAAATTTGCAGGTAGCGCTGCATTCATAACTTCACCAATTGCAGCAATGTAGTATTGAGCTACCCATTTCCAGAATTGGAGTTGTAGTGCAGTTATTATTGGAGCGTGATCGAGAACGGCTTCAATATACTTTGATTGGTAATTGTTTGGGACTTTTTCGTGAACATTTACAACTATAGCCGTATAAAGTTTATTTTTTCCAAAAGGAACAATAACTCTTAAACCAACCGCGACATTATCATTCATTTCGAATGGAATCCGGTAAGTGAATGCCCTATGGATAGGAACGGGCAAAATCACATCAGCAAATAGTGTACGCCGATTTGACATTAAATATGCGTTTGTTTGTTAATCACATGCAAAACTCTCTTCATTCCCAACCACATTATCTGCTGGGTGCTTTGAACAGAATTGCAATAGACCAGTTATAGGACCTTCACATAGCTCTTGGGTACTTTTCTTATCGATTGCACGAATGAAAGCTTGCTGAGGTGAAACATAAAACGGTCTGAATGTTTTTATTGTTTGAATCGAAGAAAAAATACCTATAACCCTGTAATCATTAGTTACCTCAAGGTTTGTGTAGGTTGGTTTTGTTTGTGCTAATGAGCTGGATGGTTGGTTTACTGTTATGTAGTTGTACAAATCTTCAGACCCACCAGTCATGACCACTTCAAAACCTAAAAAATTTCTTTGGTCTATTAGCGGATCATTTGTTACATTATCAATTACGCGGTTGTAAAATGTTTCTCCCTGTGCAGAGAAAGTTATGGAAGAATTTGGCATAACGTCATTTTCCCCAATGGTCCAATCTATCGTCTGTGACACTGCGTCTTCTCCAATATATTCGGCAATATTAATTCCAATTTTAGCATTAACGACATGTGCATTTCCAGTATTTGAAATGGTAACACTTTGTGCTTTGTATTCACCCGGGTTCGAGGCAAACTTAAAGGTGAAGTTTTGTGAAGTAGCATTTGTAGTTAATCCATTCACAAGATCTGTGGTTGCTGAAACGCGAAACAATCCATCATTAATATCTGCGTTCAGTCTATATTGTGCATTTGGATTTAATGAGCTCAGTTGTGGGTTAGGAGAAGTTTGTACGGTACCAAATGCTCCGGAAGTAGAAATCGTGGTAGGTAGCGTTTTAAAATAATAAACCTTTTGAGTCGGTGCAAAAAAGACACCATTTGTATCTTTATTTTCAATAATGGTATCACTTAGAACCCATGTTCTTGTGACCGTTCCACCTTCTAATTCTTCAATTGTAGCATAAACAGAATTAAAGTAGCTTGAGTCCTCAATTTGTGCTATATCAACTGCGTTTCCAGGACCGATAAAAGCTCTAGTGATTTTTACATAATGCATGGAATCACTATGGTCTAAAAGTCCATAGACAATGGCTGTTTCTTTAAAATCTCCACTTAATTCAATCTGTTCGTTACAGCTAAATAAAATGACGATTATTGAAAACGCAGAAAATAGTTTTATCATGGGTTCAGTATTTCCAAAAGTTCTACTTCAAATATAAGAAGACTATATGGTTTTATGATACCACCCGGCTGCGGATTTGCACCGTAGGCGAGCTCTTGGGGTATGAAAAATTCAAATTTGGAACCAACAGACATCAGTTGTAACCCTTCTGTCCAACCTGGAATGACTTGACTGAGTCCAAATTCGGCGGGCACGCCACGCTCATATGAACTATCGAAAGTTTCTCCCGAAATTAAGGTTCCTTTGTAATGAACCTTCACCCTTGATGAGGCAGAAGGCTTTTTACCATTCCCCTTTTTTAAAACCTTATATTGAAGCCCAGAGAATGTTTGTTTTACTCCTTTTTTATTCTCATTTTTCTTTAGAAAATCAACGCCTTCTTTTTCATACGCTTGAATCGATTTTTTATACTTTTCGTCCATTTGTGTTTTCAAAGAAGCAAACAATATTTTAACACTGTTTGTATCATTGTTAAATACATTTTTAAGTGAAAGCCCATCATTAAACCCTAATTGAACGGTACTCATATCAATAATCTCAATCGCTTCGAGGTCTGTAAAAGTTTTTTGAATCTCACTTCTATTTAATCTACCTACACTCTGGGCGCATTGATTTGCAAAGCTTGCGTCTTGTCTAAGTTCAATTGAGGACATGTATGATTGTACGATCATCATGCAGCTGTCAACTGAATAGCTTTTAACGTCATCATTAAAACCTTTTGTGATTAGTGTTTTGTTCAATTTTGAAAACACCGTATCCGTTATGAATGGTTTGGACATTTCAAGGCCGAGAATATAGGAGATACTATCCTTTTCAGAGGCCAGTTTTAATTGACTTTTTTTATATTCAATATTTGATGAGTTTTTTGATCCCTTTGGTTGACTTGAATCCCTTGCTTCATCATTGCATCCAAAAACAAATAGGCCAAAAAATAATACAGTTAGACCTTTCATTTGATTTCGATCAATTCTACATCAAAAATTAACGCGCTATATGGTTGTATTGGTCCACCTGGATGCGGATTTGCACCATAGGCGAGTTCCTGAGGGATGTAAAGTTTGAACTTTGCTCCAACACTCATAAGTTGAAGTGCCTCAGTCCAGCCAGGAATTACTTGATTTACACCAAAGCTTGCTGGGGTACCTCTTTCAGTAGAGCTGTCGAAAACTGTGCCGTCAATGAGCGTTCCATGATAATGAACAGTTACGTTGTCCGTAGCACTTGGTTTATTACCCGATCCTTCTTGAATGATTTCATATTGAAGACCTGATGCCGTGATGCTTACACCTTCTTTGTTTTTATTTTCTTCTAAAAAGGCAATCCCTTTTTCTTTATTTTCCCCGAAAGCTGCAGAATTCGCCTCCTCCAAATAGGATTGAATTAAGCCATTTGCTTCTTGAGGGTTTATTTTGAGCTCTCTTTGCTCGAATATATCTTGAATACCATCTTTTAACAAATCTAGATCCAATCCACCTAGTTGTTGGCTTTTTAAACTTTCCGCAATACTCAATCCTACTGCGTAACTCACTTTATCTTTTAATTCTTGCATTCCTTTGATTTTGAAGGCACGAAGATAATCAAAATTCAATGTTAAACATACTATTGTTAGGCCTATTTCCTTTGTAACCTTCGCGTGCTCTATTACGTATTTAAGCATATGGAACAAGAACACGCTTTTTCGTACGAACTTCTTTCGAATTGGAAAGAGCTTCCTGTTGTAGATCAAGTTTTGGTTGAGCGTGCTTATGAAGCTATGGAATCGGCCTATGCGCCATACAGTAATTTTAAAGTAGGTACTGCAGTTAAATTGGATAATGATTCAATTGTAACTGGCAGTAATCAAGAAAACTCTGCTTATCCATCAGGTCTTTGTGCGGAACGTGTTGCATTATTTCATGCAGGAGCGAACTATCCCAAACAAGCGGTGCAAACGATGTGTATCGTTGCAAAAGGAGATTTAATACCAATTAATAAAATGCTTTCACCGTGCGGTGCTTGCCGGCAAGTAATGCTAGAAACAGAAAATCGACAAAACCATAAAGTCAGAATTATTATAGTCAATCAAGACAGTCGAACACTAGTTTTAAAGAGTGTTATTGATCTATTGCCTTTTGGCTTTAGTGCCGGAGAATAATATCAATGCTTATTAGGTTTTGGCCCTCTTCGTAACTATCTTTGTGGACTCAAAATTTAGTTATGATCAATTGGTTTACAGTTAAATTAAAATATACAAAACAGCTCGACGATGGAACTTTGAAAAGAGTCACGGAGCCCTATCTATTGGCAGGTATGACATTTACTGATGCCGAAGCTAGAATTTATGAAGAATTAGGGACTACTATTAGGGGAGAGTTTTTAGTCACAGGAATTGCTAGAACTGATATTCAAGAAATATTTCCTTTTGATGGAAGTAACGTTTGGTATAAATGTAAGATTTCATA
>JAKMFD010000079.1 GCA_022425625.1 Crocinitomicaceae bacterium
CCAACATTAAAATCATGTAAAGCAGAAATCGGGCATACCTTAGCATTAGGCAATTGCCCTTGCCAATATTCTATGCGCTTAAATACCTCATCTTGTGAGGAAAGGTCTATTTTATTAATCAAACAAAAAACAGGTACGGATAACTTCTTGATGCGATCCAATGTTTTAACATGATTCATCTGACGCTCTTTTGTATCCGTTACAAACAGTAAAACATCAGCGTCTTTTATTGAACCTTGAACGCTATCCATCATATTATCGTGAAGCTTATATGCAGCATTTACAACACCCGGTGTGTCTGAAAAAACAACCTGCAGATCATCCTCATTAACGATACCAATTATACGATGCCTTGTTGTTTGTGCCTTTGAGGTCACAATAGAGACGCGCTCTCCAACAAGGCGATTCATCAATGTTGATTTACCTACATTTGGACTACCTACTATATTTACAAAACCAGATTTATGCGACATGCTCAATGATTAGAGCGCAAAGGTACGATATTTAAAATGATGATGGAATTAAAACCTAAAATCAGCCTATTTTTTGACGTTGTATTAAATACTGCTGTAATATAGGAGCAACACCGTGTGACACGTCAACCTCAATAAAGTCAATATGCAGATTTATGCAACGCATTCTGATTTCATTAAAATGTTCTTTAAGCCGCTTTTTATATTGATCTCTGATTTCTAAAGGGTTTAGTTTTAAGCGCACTCCCGTTTCCATATCAATGAGCTCGTGAGGTCTGTTTTCAAAATCCAATTCCATTTCCTTTTGGATATCCATGACTTGAAAAAGAACTACTTCATGTTTATTGTGCTTTAAATGCTGCAATGCCTCCACAATTTCATCAACTTTTTCCGGGTCGTCTAACAAATCAGTAAACAACACAACCAAACTCCTTTTAGGTGTTAACTCAGCGATTTCATGAAGTGCTTTTGCGGTTGATGTGCTCTTCATTTTAGAGGGGTCAAATGTATGTAATCGCTCCTCCATCCTATCATAAAGCTCTCGATGATGGCGCTGGGATGATTTGATTTCTGAAACATAATCGACTTGCTCTGTAAAGAAAGATATTCCTACAGCATCCCTTTGTCTTCGAAGCAACTCCATCAAACTTGCAATTGCGTATATCGAAAATTCAAATTTCGAAGTGTTGCCTTCACTAAAATACATGGAGCTTGATGCGTCTAAAACGAACAAACTGCGCAAATTTGTTTCCTCTTCATACTTCTTTGTGTACATACGCTCCGTACGTGCAAAAAGCTTCCAATCAATATGTCTTGTAGATTCTCCGCTATTGTAAAGTCTATGCTCCGCAAATTCTACAGAAAACCCATGAAATGGGCTTTTATGCAAACCTGTTATAAAACCCTCGACAACTTGTTTAGCTAAAAGTTCAAGGTTACCAAAATCAGCGAGTTTAATCCTTTCTATAGGCATAGGTTAAAAATAGTTTTTTTTTAGGTCTTTTGAGCCTTCCTATATCGGTAATAAGCATTCATTAATATTCCTGTAAGAATAAGAAAAACACCGAAATTGGCAATAAGACTTAAGCGTTCATCGAAAACAATATAACCAATCAAAATAGCATAGATAATACCTAAATATTGGAACGGTATGATTACGGAAGATGTACCGAGATGTAATGCTTTTGTTAACAACACCTGGGCAAATTGGGTGAAAATCCCTACCAACAATAATAACATCCATTCAATACCAATTGGCATTGTAAATTCAATACTGCATAACACAAGCATTACAGGTATAGAAATCATCGGGAAATAGAGAACAATAGAAATCGGAGCATCGGTCTCTTTTAGCTTCACTATGGCAGTATATGCAATCCCAGAAATACAAGCAGAAATCATACCCAAACCAATCCAAAATGGCTGAAAATCTATTCCTGAATCCTTTATGATATAAGGATGCAAAGAAATAAGACAAACACCTGTAAATGCCACAAGAACAAAAAGCCACTGAATCTTAAATATCTTTTCGCCAATAAGCATGAAGGTAAAAAGCATCGTGAACAGCGGCGCTAAATATTGGATAATAGCAGCAATAGCAAAAGGTAAGTTTTGAATCGTCATAAAGAAAAGCGTAAGTGCAACGGTACCGGCCGTACCCCGTATGAAAAGCCACTTTTTATTTACACCAAAATAAGGCAGATTTTTTCTATAAATAACGATAGAACTAATAATAAAAGAAACAATAGAACGGGCTAAAACAAGCTCATGAGCCGGCAAGGACTGAATCGAATTACCAAAAACACGGCCATCGCCACCAAATATCTTTACAATAAAATTGACAATTAAAAAGCATATTCCAGATAAAACAACAAACAGAATTCCTTTCTTCATAAATAATATTGGGTCTCATTCAATTTAATAGCCTCCCTTCTTTTTGACCTTATATCCCATATCAGTTAGAAGGAGATATACTTTCTCGACAAAATTACCTTGAATCATTATCTCGGAGTTCTTCATAGAACCTCCAACGCCACATTTACTTTTGAGCGTCTTAGCCAAGATTTTTAAATCTTCATCTAAACCAACAAATCCCTCAACCAATGTAACCTCTTTGCCACCTCTATTTTTACGATCTAAAGAAATATAAAGTTGTTGTTGAGCAGGTAACAAGGTTTCATTAATAGCCTCATGTGCTTCTTCAAATTGAAAATCTGGGTTCGTGGAATAAACCACATTGACTCTGTTTTTTTTCTTTTTTTTCATCTTAAAGATTTTGGATTCAGCATCTCATGCAAAAGTAATGGATACTTTGTAAGTTAAATATTTAATTTTACAAGCGAAGAATTAAACTAAATGAACAAAAAGAAAGTCATTACAATTGTTGGTGCGCGACCGCAGATTATAAAAGCTTCAGCGATAAGCCGATCAATATCTTTATTTTTTAAAGATCAAATTGATGAAATCATTATTCATACAGGTCAGCATTATGATGAAAATATGTCGCAAATATTTTTTGAAGAATTAGGTATTCCTTCGCCACATTATAACATAAATGTTGGTTCGGGAAGTCATGGAAAACAAACTGCAAAAATGATTGAAGGCATTGAGGAAATTTTAGTTAATGAAAAGCCTGATGCCGTAATTTTATATGGTGACACCAATTCAACAATTGCCGGAGCGCTTGCTGCTTCAAAGATTCATATACCTGTGGTTCATATTGAAGCTGGACTTCGAAGCTTCAACAAAAAAATGCCAGAAGAAATAAATCGTATCTCTTGTGATCATATGTCAACCCTACTTTTCTCACCTACCTCACAGGGAATTGAAAATTTAAAAAAAGAAGGCTTTAATACTGATACTGAAGGTAAGGCATCGATTGATTTGCCTCACGTGTATCATTGTGGAGACATCATGTTGGATAACAGTATCCATTTTGCCAAAGAAACTACAGACGAACTACTCAAAAAATTAAACCTCGTTTCCGATCAATACATCCTTTGCACCATACATAGAGATAACAACACAGATATTGCAAGTAATCTTGAAAACATACTGAATGCCTTGATCGTTTGTCAAGAAGAAACAAAACTGAAAATTGTACTTCCTCTTCATCCAAGAACAAAAGCAAAGATCGAACAACTCGAAAATCAGGATCTGGTTAAAAATATAAGCAATAACTCAAATATTCTTATTCTTCCGCCTGCTGGATTTAAAGATATCATAACGCTTGAAAAAAATACCAGACTGATAATAACAGACAGTGGAGGTCTTCAAAAAGAGGCATACTTTTTTAAAAAGCCTTGCGTTATATTAAGAGAACAAACCGAATGGGTAGAAATTGTTGAAAATGGAAATGCAATTCTAACAGGGTCAGATTATAATAAAATCAATAAGGCTTTGAAATATTTACTCCATAAAACAGACTTTACATTCCCTAAGTTATTCGGAGATGGCGCAGCAGGTAAATTTATTTGCTCAAAAATCATAAGCGATTTATAGCACATGCTCATCTATGTTAAAAATATAACAGAAAGGCTCACCTACACCCTTGATTTTATCTTCAAGGAACGTGATTTGAAATATCAAACCACGAATAATCTAAATTTATTTGAGAATTCTAAAGGTTCAAAACTAAATTATTCGAACCAAACTATATCCAATACCGTTCAAATCCAACCAAGCTCAATTTTATTTAATTCAGGCATTGAAAATTACACAATTGATGCAGCGGTTTTTTACAAAGAGCAATGTCTATCTATTAATGGAATTATAGATCCTATAGCAAGTGTCTTTTATATCCTTACCCGCTACGAGGAGTACAATTCAAGTCTAAAGGATAAATTTGGTAGGCACATAGGAAAGAAATCTGTACTTTATCGATTTGGATGGCATCACCAAGCGATGTGCGACCGTTGGAGCGAGGACCTACTAATGTTTATATCAGAAAAAAGTGAATTGGTATATCAGAAAAAGAAATATAAACCTCAAATCATTCCAACCTTTGATATTGATAAAGCCTATGCATTCAAACATAAAGGTATTATTAGAAACTTTTTAGGTTATTTCCAAGACCTCTTTTCTGGGAATCAGGCGCAAACCAAAGAACGGAGATTGGTTATCGCGGGAAGTCGAAAAGACCCTTTTGATAACTATGATAAAATTTATGAAATTCAAAACCGTGGATTTGACGTCAAACTATTCTGGTTGCTTGGTAATTATGGCAAATTAGACAAAAACATTTCATACAAAAATAAGAGACATCAGCGGCTTATTCGAAAAATGAATGAGATTGCAACAATTGGTATTCATCCAAGCTTCAAGTCTAACTTTAACGAATTTCATATTCATAACGAAATAGAACGTCTTCAAAAAATCATTAAAAAACATGTTCGCATTAGTCGTCAACACTATTTAATGCTCAGCTTTCCTAAAACATATAGAACCCTCATAGAGCAGGAAATTGAAGAAGATTACAGTATGGGTTATGCCGACATTACGGGCTTCAGAGCGGGAACTGCGCGCAAATTTCATTGGTTCGATTTATCAGAAAATAAGAAAACTTCGTTGATCGTCCGCCCATTCCTTTACATGGATGGAAGCCTTAACGAATATCTTAAGCTAAATACTAATGAAGCGGAGGAGCATATCGCAAAACTCTATTTGGAAACAAAAATGTTTGGTGGACAATTCATCTTTTTATGGCACAATGATACCATCAGTGATTATGGACATTGGTCGGGATGGTCAAGAGTATTAGAATTCACCTTAAGACTAAATGAATTAACAGTTTAGAGACATTTTTACCATTTACGGTCAAATGCGGCATCGAATAATTTCCCTTTACCATTGGCAGTCCTAACGGCATAATTAAATCCATTGTAGACAGAAAACCCACCAATCTGGCCCATTTTATTAATTGCAATAAAACCACATTGTAAACCTTCAAGGTTTTCATGTTTGTCAATAATCCTTTCTACTGCTAGCTTGCACGCTTCTTGCGGATGAAGTCCTTGACGCATAAGTTCAACAACGGTATGACTTCCCGCTATTCGAATAATCGCCTCGCCCATACCTGTTGCACAAGCACCACCAATTTCATTATCGACAAATAATCCAGCACCAATAATCGGAGAATCTCCGACGCGCCCCGGCAACTTATAAGCCCAACCACTTGTCGTACAGGAACCACTAATATTTCCGAATGAATCCATCGCTAGCATACCAATGGTATCATGATTCTCATGATTAATTTCAGGTTTTTCAAAAGCTTCCTTATTTTCCTTCTTCCACGCTTTCCAATCCTTTTTAACCTCTTTAATGGGTGTTTTGCAAGTCTCAAAACCGTAGTCCAATGCAAATGCTTTTGCACCAGAACCTACCAGCATAACATGCTGTGTTTTCTCCATGACCGCTCGGGCAACAGATATAGGATGTTGAATTCCTTCTAGATAAGCAACCGCGCCACAACGCGATCTTTCATCCATAATACAAGCATCTAGGGTTACATGGCCATCTCGATCAGGCCTTCCTCCTATGCCGACACTTCGATTTGAAAGGTCTGCTTCGGTTATTTTTACACCCTGCTCTACTGCGTCCAATGATTTACCATTATTTTCAAGCACTTTCCATGCCTCCTCATTAGCTTCTATTCCATGACTCCAAGTAGAAATAACAACTGGTTCAGTTTTAGCCTCCCTCGTACTAATTTCGTGGTTTTGCATCCCAAAAATAGATTCAGGTTTCATTAAAGATGTTAATGCAGTAGCCAGACTAAATTTAAAAAAGGATCTTCTTTTCATAGCTTTATTTTCGTTGTTCGTTGGTTAACCATCGCTGGAATTCGTTTGCATTATTTACATGCTGTCGTCCAGATTTTGTGAAATTATGTCTACCCGAATAATCCGCTCTAGCACACATAAATAAATAATCAACCTTTGCGGGATTCAAGACGGCCTCAAGAAGGGGTTTACCTACAATACAAATCGGTCCAGGAGGAAGACCATAATACTTGTAGGTATTATAATCACATACAATATCTCTATGTTTATAAAGAAGTCGTTGAACCCCATCTAATTTACTGCCCCAACAAAATTTAAACGTAGGATCAGACTGCAGCTTAATCCGCTGATTTAACCTATTTAGATATAAACCCGAAATCATAGGCCATTCATCTGAAATTCGGGACTGTTCAGAATATACAATACTAGCTAAAGTATAAGCCTCGCTTGGTTTTTTTAAACCAATTTCTTTTAATTTATCAAGTCGGTCATCTGACCAAAAGGACTTAAATTCATTGGCCATTCTTTTTGTAAATTGCATTGGATCCGTATCATAAAAGAAATTATAGGTATTTGAGAGGAACATTGCAGGGAATTCTTCTTTGGAAAAACCATAATTTTTGCATGTTTCAGGATTCAAAATATATGAGGCAAGCTCGCTACTGTCTGCCTGAATTTGGTTAGCGACCTTTTGACATATCTTTTCAAGCTGATTTGGTCCAGAGCAATTATTGAAGGTTACCTTTACCTCTAATTCTCCATTTCCATTACCTAGTCTATTTTTCTTAAAACCATTAAGCAGATTACTGTATGATAATTCGGAGGTGAGCTTATATTTACCAAGTGCTATATTCGACCTGCTCATCTCTTTATATTCGCCTACTGCCAAAAACAACTTTTTATCATCAATAATATTTTTTTCAATGAGCGCATCAGCTAAAGATTCTAGGTCTGTGGAATCAAGAACAAAAAACACTACGGCCTCCTTATTTATTGTACTCTTCTGAGAGGCTAAGTAGAGCTGCAATTTAGGGTAAGCAAAGAAAAAACCTAAGAATATTAGAAACAGAATTAAAATTATTTTGATAAGATTTTTCATAAGATGAATTGGTAAATATTTGCTTCAGAAACACCTTCCTCCTGATCTACTTTTGTATAACCTATACCTTCGAAAAAACCAATACTGTTTGTATTAGAAATTTGGATTTTAGCCTCAAGATACTTAACCCCCAATTGTTTACTTGCTATTTGATGAAGTTGCAAAATAGCCTCTTTTGCATAGCCCTTATTTCTCATTTCTTTTTCCGCTATAAGAATACCAACAGAAGCCATTCCTTTATTTGCATTAAAATCATATAAGTCAATAGTGCCAATTGGGCTTTTATTTTCATTTAGACAAATCATAAAACGTGTTTGACCTGAATCTCTGAAATTTTGTTGTTCTTCAATGAGTTCATAAATTAACGCTAAAGAAACCTTATTTTGAATTTGGGTTACATATTGAGCATCCTCGGTCAGTTCCCATAGATATACCGTAAATGCATCATCTTTACAGACTAAACGTAAAAAAATATCTGTCGATTCATGCATTAAGTAAATCTAATCTTTTTTCAATATCATGTACCTCATAAGGTCTTATACCTGCTTCGTTAAAGGAAACATTTTTGGCATACCATCCTTCAATTTTATTATGCGCTTCAAGATGGTTTAAAAGCGATGCGAGCTTCTGAACATTCTCAGTTATTTGTAATGCTTCTCTGATTGGAACTAAACAAGAGCAACCGCTAGAAGTTGCGCTCGTGTAGTTGGCAAATACTTCTTTTAAAGCTGATGAAGACAGCACACATCTCAGCTTTACTTTAATTAACTTAATTGACTTGTTTTTAACAATTTGATTCACCTTATAAGTCGGTATTTCATCTTGACCGTTGCTTTTCAAGCTAAAAAACACACCTTGACTAGAAATACCAATATGTGGAGGTATTTTATCCACATGGAATAACCAAATGAGTTGATCCGAATCATCAGAAACGTCATTTAGCTGATGTTTACTTTGGAATTTATATTCGTATTGTGCCATTATAAATTAACATTGCGGGACCAATTAAATATACAGCATTAAAGCCACACTGATTGTTTTTCTCATAAGCAATCTGTAACAACCCTCCCTTTGTATGAACTCTTATATCGCCCGATTGCTGATTTTTTTGCATTGCATGTATTAATGCGCAAGCCGTTGCTCCTGTCCCGCAGGACAATGTCTCATTTTCTACCCCCCGTTCATAGGTTGCAATTGATAAGTCATCTGAATCCTGAATATAAACTAAATTGACATTTATTCCTTTATCGATATATTTTGGGGAGTATCTTATTTCTTGTCCTATCTGAATCAACCTTTTTGATTCAAGTAAATTCAGCTTATCAACGTACGCAACGAGATGAGGAGAACCCGTATCCATAAAAAATGTCTCAATGAAATCTTCATTAGTATCTGACGGAAGGTTTGTTTTGGTTGGTATTGAATTAATAGACATCTCTAATTTTACTTCAGAATTACAAACCGTGGCATTATGCGTGCCATCAATAGCCTCAAAAGACATTTTATACTGGTTGACTATTTTAGAATCAAATGCAAACTTTACTGCACATCTAGCACCATTACCACAAAAGCTTTTTGATCCATCTGGATTAAAAAAATCCATATAAAAATCGTTCTTATCCGATGCATTGAGCATAATTAAGCCGTCAGAACCTATGCCAAACTTTCGGTTGCAAAGATGTTTAATTTGTTCCAATTCCATACCAGTATACATTCCATTCATATTGTCAATGAGAACAAAATCATTTCCTGTGCCCTGATACTTTGAAAAAGAGATATCCATAGATAAACAAATGTAAACATTATCCATTTTGTTTGAAGAAACAGCTTAACATTCTTTAACATTGGAGATGTACCAATAGTAGGGTTTTAGGTGTTAAACTTGTAGTATTACTTTAAACAATTTCAAATGAAAAAACTTTCAACACTCAAAACTGTAGGTTTTGGTTTTATAGGAGGTCTCCTTGCCGTAACTGTAATTCTTGGAATTCAAAAAACTGAAAAGGCAGAAACAAAAAAGCTAAGTGCAAATGAACTCATAGATGGCAATAGACAACAAACTGCAATTAGACAAGTAAATTATACTGGGGCGTCATCAGTTGACTTTAAAGAGGCCTCCAAAAATTCCATTAATTCGGTAGTTCATGTCACAACCAAAGTTGTACAGACAACATTTCAGAGGGATATTTTTCAAGAATTTTTTTATGGCCCTGGTGCAGGTGGTAGAGAATTTAAGCAATTTGGTGAAGGTGCTGGTTCAGGAGTCATCATATCCTCTCAAGGTTACATCGTAACAAACAATCATGTAATTGAAAATGCAAGTGAAATAGAAGTAACTCTAAATGACAACTCAAAATATACAGCAACAGTAGTTGGCGCTGACCCAGCCACAGATATTGCGGTTATTAAAATCGAAGAAACAGGTTTAAATGCAATTGCACTTGGCAACAGTGACGATTTGGCAATTGGGGAATGGGTATTGGCTGTGGGCAACCCATTCAATTTAACTTCTACTGTTACAGCAGGGATTGTTTCAGCAAAGGCAAGAAATATAAACCTTCTCAATAACCCTAGTAAAAATGTTGTACCCATAGAATCCTTTATTCAAACAGATGCCGCTGTAAATCCCGGAAACAGTGGAGGAGCACTGGTAAATACTAACGGAGAACTCGTAGGAATCAATACGGCCATTGCGTCGCAAACAGGAAGTTATTCTGGTTATTCATTTGCTGTACCTGTCAATCTCGTCCAAAAGGTAATGAGAGATCTTATTGATTATGGTATTGTACAAAGAGGATATCTAGGAGTACAGATTGCGGATCTTACGCAGGAATTGAAAACAGAAAAAAACCTTCCAAATCTAAAAGGTGTATACATTGCTAAAGTCATAGAAGATGGCAGTGCGGATAAAGCAGGAATTAAAAAAGGTGATGTCATACTCAAGGTAGGTACAAAAGAGGTCAACTCCGCAGCGGCACTTCAGGAAGAAATCGGAAAAATGCGACCTGGTGACAAAGTGGCGGTAACAATTCGAGATAGTAAAGGAGGACAAGAAATTAAAGAAATCGTTCTAAGGAATAAAGAGGGACTGACCAAACTTGTATCAAAAGAGGAAATTAAAAAGAATATTGCCTTAGGTGCTACTTTTGAAGCTCTCTCAAAAAAGGAAAAAGAGTCTCTTAAAATAAATTACGGCGTTAAAATAATTGCTATTACTACTGGGAAGCTAAAAGCACTTGGATTGAGTGAAGGCATCATAATTACAAAGATCAATAATGAACCTGTTGAATCGGTCGAACAATTAGCCACAAAACTAAATGACTCGAACAGAGGCATATTACTCGAAATCATGTCAGAAAGTGGTAAAAGAGATTATGTAGGATTCGGTTTGTAAAAAACACATTTTAAGGCACGATTTTTGACAAACGCAAATGTTAAATTTTGTTTATAAAAAAGCTATAGAATATTTTTCATTCTGCTTTTTTTGGCTTTACTTTGCCTCCTGTAATTGAATAAAATAATCACCATTAATCACCCCTTTAGCGCATGAGACAGCTTAAAATAACTAAATCGATAACGAACCGAGAAAGTCAATCATTAGATAAATATTTACAAGATATTGGTCGTGAAGATTTAATTACTGCTGAACAAGAAGTAGAGTTAGCTAAAAAGATTAAGGCCGGGGACCAATTAGCCCTTGAGAAACTTACAAGAGCCAACTTACGATTTGTAGTTTCTGTTGCAAAACAATACCAAAATCAAGGCCTAACATTGCCCGATTTGATAAACGAAGGGAATCTTGGTCTTATAAAGGCAGCTCAAAAATTTGATGAGACGAGAGGATTTAAATTTATTTCCTATGCGGTATGGTGGATTCGTCAATCAATTTTACAGGCACTCGCTGAACAAGCTAGGATTGTGAGATTACCATTGAATCAAGTGGGTTCATTGAATAAAATAAACAAAGCATTTTCTAAATTGGAGCAGGAATATGAAAGACCGCCATCTGCTGAAGAACTTGCTGAGGCCCTGGAAGTTCCTGAAGATAAAATTAAAGAAAGCCTAAACGTATCAGGACGTCATGTATCTATGGACGCTCCATTAACCACTAATGAAGATGGTGGAACTTTAATGGATGTTATGGCAAATAGTGATGCGCCGAAAACGGATCAGACACTAATGGCTGAATCACTTCAAAAAGAAATAGAACGTTCGTTAAGTACATTAACGGATAAGGAAAGAGAAATCATTCGATTGTTCTTTGGAATTGGAATGAACCACGGCTTAACGCTTGAAGAAATTGGTTCGAAGTTCAATCTGACTAGAGAAAGAGTGCGTCAAATAAAAGAAAAAGCAATAAGGCGACTTCGACATACCTCTCGAAATAAATTACTAAAATCTTATTTAGGATAATGACAACAAGGCTGCCCGAAAGGGCGGCTTTTTTTTATTAGCAACAACAACAAATCAAATACAAATGGAAATCGAATTGGGTTATGAAAAAGGCCTGCGTCTTCACATAGAAAAAGAACGCGCAGCAGTAAAACTTCAAAGTAAAGTGGGTGAACTACTTTATGAAAAAGGTATAGAGCTGGTTTTGTTTAGAAATCACCTAACAGACATAACGATATCAGAAATTATAAATCTTCATGACTACTCAAGGAAAGTAACGAGTCAATCTATTGATGTATTTACAACTTCAGAACTCGCAACGCAATTATTAGACCTCGAGGTCATTCCGTCAAAACTCGATATTGGAAAGCTTGCCAATGAATGGAATAAAGAAAAAGAAAACTATAAGAGTCAAAAAGAATTCCTTTTAGACAAACTTTCTATCCTTGAGGAAAATCAAGAGCAACCGGTAGAACCAAGAGATGTAGTTTTATATGGATTCGGTAGAATCGGCAGGTTAGCTGCACGAGAACTTATAAAACAAGCTGGAAAAGGTCAACAACTTCGATTGCGCGCTATTGTAACGAGAAGTTCGAAAGATGCTGACATCATAAAAAGAGCTTCGCTCTTAAGAAATGATTCTGTTCACGGTGCTTTTAAAGGCTCTGTTATTGAAGACTTAGATAAGAAGGCCCTCGTTATCAATGGGCAATTGGTTCATATGATTAGTGCGAACACTCCAGAAGAAATAGATTATACAACTTATGGCATAATGAATGCACTTGTAATAGACAACACTGGAGTTTACACAAACAGAGAGGCCTTAGCACGTCACCTTAGCTCAAAAGGAGCAGCAAAGGTTCTGCTAACGGCCCCTGGAAAAGAGATACCAAATATTGTTTATGGAATAAATCAGGGTGAATTGGATCTTGAAAATGAAAATATTTATTCTGCAGCGTCGTGTACGACAAATGCTATATCTCCAATACTCAAATTAATGAGTGATAAATTTGGAATTCAAAAAGGACATATTGAAACTGTTCATGCATACACAAATGACCAAAACCTTTTGGACAACATGCATAAAAAGCCAAGACGAGGACGTTCTGCTGCTATCAATATGGTGATTACTTCAACGGGAGCAGGTAATGCGGTTACAAAAGTAATTCCTCAGCTAAAGGATAAATTAACGGCAAATGCTGTTCGTGTGCCAACGCCGAATGGTTCATTAGCGATTATTAGTTTAGAATTAAATAAACAAACAACAGTCGAAGAAGTCAATCAAGTTGTTCATAATGAAGCGTTGAATGGAGAATTGGTCAATCAAATTTATTATTCGTTAGACAGTGAACTAGTATCAAATGATATTATTGGAAACACATGTTGTGCTGTATTTGATTCACAAGCTACCTTGAGCTCACAAGACGGTAAAAGTGTTGTATTGTACACATGGTATGACAATGAATACGGATATACAAAGCAAGTTATAAGGCTTGCTAAGTACATTACAAAAGTACGTCGCGCGATATACTATTGATTTGCTACACCTGGCAACTCAGTTGCCAAGTACAAGTTTATTAACGAAATAAGAAGTGCAATAACTGCGATCCAAAGGGCTATTGTACTTCTTTTACTGTGTCTCTCTGCCATGATAACTATTACGTTGGACTCCTAATTTAGTTTCACTGTCGAGTTTTTTGCCATTTTAGTGTTCACTACTTTTTAATGGTAATTGAGATATTTAATGGACAATTTTCGAGATAGAAGATTTAAACATTCAAATGTGAAACACGCTTAATACCTTTATTTGGTCTGGCTTTTGATTAGATTTTAGTCAAACCATTTTTTTTTAATAAAATGCTATCTCTATTCTACTAAATACCTAACTTTGTAGTAAAGTTTAAGCCAATATTTATGTCTGCAGATATTTTTGAGAAAATTCAAGCCAATAGAGGACCATTAGGAATCCACGCTAAAGAATCCCATGGTTATTTTACATTTCCAAAACTTGAGGGTGAAATTAGCCCACACATGGTTTTTAGAGGTAGAAAAATGCTCAATTGGTCATTAAATAATTATTTAGGCTTAGCAAATGACCCGGAAGTTAGAAAGCTAGACGCTGAGGTAGCTCAGGAATATGGATTTTCACACCC
>JAKMFD010000086.1 GCA_022425625.1 Crocinitomicaceae bacterium
AATAACCGGGTACAAAAAAAAGAGTATAAAAATTTTGAATTAGTTTAATATGAAACTCAATAAATACAGTCAGCGAGTAACTCAAGATGATTCCCAACCGGCAGCTCAGGCAATGCTTCATGCTATAGGCCTAAATGAGGAAGATTTTTCAAAACCATTTGTTGGAATTGCGAGTACTGGATACGAGGGAAATCCTTGTAATATGCACCTTAATGAATTAGCTAAGCTTGTCAAGAAAGGAACTCTTCAAGAAGATTTAGTTGGATTGATTTTCAATACAATAGGTGTTAGTGATGGTATTTCAATGGGAACTCCGGGCATGCGTTTTTCCCTCCCTTCTAGGGATATCATTGCGGACTCTATGGAGACGGTTGTGGAAGGAATGTCATACGATGCTTTAGTAACGGTTGTTGGATGTGATAAAAACATGCCTGGTGCATTAATCGCAATGCTTCGTGTAAATAGACCAAGTGTCTTATTATATGGCGGTACGATTTCTTCCGGTTGCCATGAAGGTAAGAAACTTGATGTTGTTTCTGCGTTCGAGGCATGGGGGCAGAAAAATGCAGGAAATATTGAAGAGAAAGAATATAAGTCCATCATCAAAAAAGCATGCCCAGGTGCTGGTGCATGTGGAGGTATGTATACTGCCAATACTATGGCAGCGGCAATAGAGGCTTTAGGAATGTCCCTGCCTTTTAACTCCTCTAACCCTGCTTTAAGTGATGCAAAGAAGAATGAAAGTATTGAAGCGGGAAGGGCACTTCGTTTGCTAATAGAAAAAGACATTAAGCCAAGTGATATTGTTACAAAAAAAGCTCTTGAAAATGCAATACGCTTAGTTACTGTGCTGGGTGGATCTACAAATGCCGTACTTCATTTTTTAGCCATAGCTTCAGCGGCGAATGTTTCATTTACGCTTGATGATTTTCAGAGGATTTCAGACAGCACCCCATTTTTAGCAGATTTAAAACCAAGTGGAAAATATCTAATGGAGGATCTCCATCGTGTTGGTGGTGTACCAGCTGTTTTAAAGTACATGTTAAGTGTTGGACTGCTAAATGGAGATTGCATGACCGTGACTGGAAAAACATTGGCAGAAAATTTAGCATCTGTTCCAGATTTGAGTGAGGGTCAAGATGTCATTTTACCCATAGACAAACCCATTAAGAATTCAGGACATATACGTGTATTAAAAGGTAACCTATCACCCACTGGAGCGGTTGCAAAAATTACAGGAAAAGAAGGGTTGATCTTTACAGGAAAAGCAAAGGTATTTGATTCAGAATATGATGCTAATGATGGAATAAGAAAAGGTGAAGTTGTAAAAGGAGATGTTGTTGTCATTCGTTATGAAGGACCAAAGGGAGGTCCTGGAATGCCGGAGATGCTTAAGCCAACAGCTGCCATTATTGGTGCGGGCCTCGGGAATGATGTGGCATTAATAACTGATGGTCGTTTTTCAGGCGGCACGCATGGTTTTGTTGTCGGACACATATCACCAGAGGCGCAAGAAGGAGGGCCTATCGCATTTGTAAAACAAGGGGATGAAATTACAATTGACGCCGTTAAAAACACCATCACATTAAACATCTCCACTGAAGAAATGGCGCTAAGAAAAAGTATTTGGATAGCTCCACCACTCAAGGTGAAGAAAGGCTCACTCTATAAATATGCTAAGCTTGTTTCACCTGCATCTGAGGGATGTGTAACTGATAATTTCTAGTAATATGGAAGCGCTTAAAAAAGAAAAACAGCCGCACGTGTCAATTCAAAAAACAATGAGCGGAGCTCAGGCCGTAGTTCAATCCTTAATCAAGGAAGGAGTAGATCTCATTTTTGGGTATCCAGGAGGAGCAATAATGCCCGTGTATGATGCCTTGTATGATGTAGAAGATGAATTGAAACACATATTGGTACGACATGAGCAAGGAGCAACTCACGCTGCCCAGGGCTATGCCAGAGCTTCAGGAAAGGTAGGAGTGTGTATTGCAACATCAGGTCCCGGAGCAACCAATTTAATTACAGGGATAGCAGATGCTCAGATAGACTCAACACCAATGGTATGTATTACTGGACAAGTTGCAAGTGGCCTATTAGGAACTGATGCCTTTCAGGAAACAGATGTTATAGGTATTTCAATGCCAGTTACAAAGTGGAATTATCAGGTAACGAGGGCTGAAGAAATTCCGGACGCTCTAGCTAAAGCATTTTACATCGCGCGATCAGGTAAGCCAGGTCCTGTTTTAGTCGATATTACTAAGGATGCACAATTTGGAAACTTAACTTTCAATTATAATCCTTTTAAGGGAATGCGAAGCTATGTACCTCGACCTAGACTAGATATACTTAAAGTTAAAGCTGCTGCTGCGCTTATAAATAATGCAAAACGACCGTTGGTTCTTTTTGGTCAAGGGATAATTCTTTCAGAAGCTGAGTCAGAATTTAAGACATTCATTGAGAAGGCAGAATTGCCGTCTGCATGGACAATTATGGGACTTTCAGCACTTGACACAGATCATTATTTAAACGTTGGAATGCTAGGAATGCATGGAAACTATGCGCCAAATAAATTAACAAATGAATGTGATGTTCTCATAGCAATCGGTATGCGCTTTGACGATCGTATAACGGGAGACTTAAGTCGATATGCAACACAAGCAAAAGTTATACATCTCGAAATTGATCCGGCCGAGGTTGATAAAAATGTTAAAACAGATGTCGCAATTCTGGGAGATGCCAAAGAAAGTTTATTAGCACTGACTGAATGCATTGAGCCAAACCAACACAAAGCTTGGCTTGATGAATTTCGAAAGCTTGAATTCGAGGAATACGAGGGAGTCATCAAGGAAGAGTTGAATCCGAGTGTTGATGAATTGAGTATGGGAGAGGTGATACGCTCAATAAATGATCAGACTGCGGGAGATGCCATTGTTGTAACTGATGTTGGGCAACATCAAATGGTAACATGTCGTTACGCTCAATTCAAAAATAGTACTAAGTCTATGATTACAAGCGGAGGTTTGGGTACGATGGGATTCTGTTTACCTGCGGCAATTGGCGCTAAAATGGCCAAGCCTCAAAAGCAAGTTATTGCCATAATTGGTGATGGTGGTTTTCAAATGACTTTACAGGAGTTAGGTACCATTTTTCAAACCAAAATCCCCGTAAAGATTGTTGTTCTCAATAATGAATTCTTAGGTATGGTTCGTCAATGGCAAGAATTATTTTTTGAGAAAAGATATGCGTCAACGACAATGGTGAATCCTGATTTTCAGCAAATAGTTGCGGGATATGGCATTGAGACAAAAAAAGTTACGGAACGTAAAGCGCTTAATGATGCAGTTGGTAAAATGCTAACTCATGAAGGTGCTTTCTTTTTAGAGGTAAGAGTAGCAAAGGAGAATAATGTCTTCCCTATGGTTCCGACGGGCGCATCTGTATCAGAAATACGACTTAAATAATTAGCAATGAAAAAAAGGTATACAATATCTGTCTTTACTGAGGACATGGTAGGTCTTCTAAATAGAGTAACCATTGTCTTTACAAGACGAAAAATAAACATTGAAAGTATTGCTGCTTCAGATAGTGAGGTACAGAATATTCATCGCTATACAATTGTAATTAACGAGACAGAAGACCTTGTTAAGAAAGTAACTCTTCAGTTAGAAAAACAGGTCGAGGTTATTAAAGCTGTATATCACTTAGATGAAGAGATCATCTATCAAGAGATTGCATTGTTCAAAGTTCCAACAAATATTTTAATGCAGGGAGGTGAAGCCGAGCATATTGTTCGTTCACATCACGCGCGAGTATTAAGTGTTGAATCGGAATTTACGGTGATTGAAAAAACAGGTCATAAAGAAGAAACACAGCACCTATTCGATGAACTAGCACCTTTTGGGATATTAGAATTTGTGAGATCAGGAAGAGTTGCTATTACCAAACCAATGCGCACTTTGACCTCCATTGTAAATGAATTAGAAAACACCTATAAATAAAATTATGAGCAATTATTTTAACACCTTAACAAAAACACAAAAATTAGAACAGCTTGGAAAATGTGATTTCCTTGAAACATCAGAGTTCATAGATGGACTTCAAGTTTTAAAGGATAAAAAAGTTGTCATTATCGGTTGTGGTTCTCAAGGACTGAACCAAGGCTTGAATATGCGTGATTCAGGATTAGACGTTTCATATGCTTTAAGAGATGCTGCAATTAAAGATGAGAGAGCTTCTTTTCAAAATGCAGTTTCCAATGGCTTTAAGGTTGGCACTTATGCCGCTTTAATACCTAGTGCTGATTTAGTCATTAATCTTACACCGGACAAACAACATTCCGCTGTGGTTCATAGAGCGATGCCGCTGATGAAGTTTGGTTCAACTTTAGCTTATTCTCATGGTTTTAACATCGTTGAGGAAGGAATCAAGGTACGAGAGGATATTACGGTTATACTTATGGCACCAAAGTCTCCAGGTTCTGAAGTTAGAGAAGAATACAAAAGAGGATTTGGCGTACCAACCTTAATTGCAGTCCATCCAGAAAATGATCCAAATGCGACAGGATTTGAATGGGCAAAGGCATATGCGTATGCAACAGGTGGGCATCGCGCAGGGGTTTTACATTCTTCTTTTGTTGCTGAGGTGAAATCAGATTTGATGGGCGAACAAACCATACTTTGTGGCATGCTTCAATCAGGTTCTATTTTAGCTTTTGATAAGATGATTGAACAGGGTGTAACACCTAGCTATGCAGCTCAGCTTATTCAATACGGGTGGGAAGCAATTTCTGAAGAACTCAAGAAAGGCGGACTTACTCAAATGATTTCTCGAGTTTCAGATGAAAACAAGGTCAAGGTTTACGCGCTCTCGGAAGATTTAAAAACAATTATGCGTCCGCTCTTTGAAAAACATATGACTCGCATCATATCTGGAGAATTTTCTTCTGAAATGATGGAGGATTGGTCTAACGATGACGTCAACCTATTGACTTGGAGAGCTAAAACGCTGGAGACTGCATTCGAAAATACCGAAGCATGTGATACGAACTTCTCCGACCAGAACTATTTTGATCATGGAACATTACTTATGGCTTTTATAAAGTCAGGTGTTGAATTGGCCTTTGAGACTATGGTAGATGCTGGAATAAAAGAGGAATCTGCCTATTACGAGTCTTTGCATGAGCTGCCTTTAATTGCCAATACTGTAGCAAGAAAAAAGCTGTACGAGATGAATAGAATAATTTCTGATACTGCGGAATATGGTTGTTATTTATTTGATCAAGAATGTCAACCGTTATTGAAAGAATTTGTATCGAACTTAGATGCAGGTCTTGTAGGTAATGCTTTTCAACCTGTCGGTGACGAGTTGTCACATTTAGCCCATGTCAATGAATCCATTCAAGGACATCCTATTGAAAAAGTAGGTCTGACCTTGAGAGCCGCAATGGCGCTAGAGAAACAAGAGTTGAGTCATGTATAAAGTTGACCTTTCAGAAGTTGAGGCAGCAGCAAAGCGACTTGAAAATGTTGCGCTTTGTTCACCTCTTGGATTGAACGAAACACAGTCTCGTAAATATGGTGCTTCGGTTTATTTCAAACGTGAAGATTTACAACAGGTTCGATCCTATAAGATTCGAGGAGCGTATAATAAAATTTCAACGATTCCCTCAGCTGATTTACAAAAAGGAGTCGTTTGTGCAAGTGCAGGGAATCATGCCCAAGGTGTTGCGTATTCTTGCGCGCGAAAAAAGGTCAAAGGAATGATTTTTATGCCGACACCTACGCCTAAGCAAAAGATTGCGCAGGTAAAAATGTTTGGCGGTGATTATGTTGAAGTGATTTTAGTAGGAGATACTTTTGATGATGCCTCTCAACAAGCAAGAGATTATTGTAAAGCCAATGCAATGATTTTCGTTCATCCCTTTGATGATGAAAAAGTGATTGAAGGTCAAGCAACAATTGGTCTTGAGATTTTGGCACAATCGAAGGTAGGTATAGATTATCTTTTTTTACCGGTTGGCGGCGGCGGTGTGGCCTCAGGGGTTTCAAGTGTTTTTAAAGCACTTTCACCTAAAACAAAAATAATAGGTGTCGAACCCGAAGGTGCACCATCGATGTCTACCTCATTGGCAAATGGAGTAAATACAACCTTAGATGAGGTTGAGAAATTTGTAGATGGAGCTTCGGTTAAAAGAGTTGGCGATTTGAATTTTCATATATGCAAGAAAAATTTGAATCAAATGGCTACCGTTCATGAAGGTAAGATATGTCAAACCATTTTAGATATGTACAATCAAGATGCGATTGTTGTTGAGCCAGCAGGGGCAATGACCGTAGCGGCTCTTGATGACTACAGCGAAGAGATAAGAGGGAAGAATGTAGTCTGCTTAGTAAGTGGAAGTAACAATGACATTACAAGAACCGAGGAGATTAAAGAACGGGCGCTATTGCATGCTGGAGTTAAGCACTATTTCGTGGTGCGTTTTCCTCAACGGGCAGGAGCATTAAGGGATTTTATTGATAAGGTATTGGGGCCAAATGATGACATTACACATTTTGAGTATTCCAAAAAGCAAAGCCGAGAAAATGCCCCAGCAGTCGTTGGTATTGAGTTGGGCAGTTCAGGTGAATTGAATGCGTTAATAGAAAGAATGAAAGCGTTTAAATTCTATGGGGAATACCTGAATGACAAGCCAGACCTGTTTCAATTTCTGGTATAAAATCAAAGATTTTGTGCCCTTTGCCAAGGACCAAGGTTATGCGCGGTGATACCTTCTTTTCTAAGGAGAGACTTCGCTATTCCTGCTCTGCCACCGGATTTACATACCAAGATTATTTCTTTTCCTTTTAATGAAGCTGTTTTTGACTTCAAAACATTTAAGGGGATGTTCTTGCTTTTTTTAGCATGTCCGGATATGAATTCCTGAGGGGATCGGACATCAATGACAAGTGCACCATTTTCAATTAGTTCAGTGTAATTGACAGAGGGTCCAAATAATTTGGTTTTTAGAGAGGAAAAAAAAGACATATCTAAAATTAGTAAACTTCAACTTATGAAGTCACGCTACACCTATTTTTGTTCGTTTTTTTCTTGCTCTTTATTGGCTTTACTGATCATCGAAAGATAGCCCCACATGTAAGCTGCGAAAATGACAAATCCGATGGTAAACATTGCTGTATTATTCATCATTCTTTTTGATTTTCTTGGTTCGTATCTCTTCTTATTTGTCTGATAGCAACGGAAAAACCTAAAATTGAAGGAACCCATATACCAACAAAGATGCCTTCAAGCTTATTACCTGTAAACCAAAGTGTTACAGAGTACAAAAAGGAAAGGAAGGCCAATATTACAGGGTAGTACATGGACCACATTTTTGATATGTTCATAATTCTTTATGTTTTATGTTGTTGTTAAGAAACAGACTTGGAGTCGCTAAAATTTAGCCTTGGCTGTTTTTAAAGTTCAATTTATAAACATAAAAAACAGGTGAATTGTTTAGAATGCACTTTCACCTTGGAAAAATAGATGTAGTTTTTTTAATGTCTCAATAAAATTTCGATCTAATACTCCACACGAAAAATCTTCTCTATACTTCCATCATCATAGACATAGATCAAAGGAGTATTGGGTTTAAAAGTCGTTTCTCTGCCCAATACATCGAGAATTTGTAGGAGGTTTTTTTGTGATGGGTTCAGATTGGTCAATCCTGAAGTTGAACATGCCGGAACAATGCCATTATTATTATTCAGAGATAGTGCGTAATCATAAAGGGCATCGCAAATGTATAAATTCGTTCCGCTTCCGTTGGAAAGTACGCATACTCCAATGTTTGAGGCTGGATCTATATACATATCGGTTGAAACGCCCATTTCGCCGCCATTGTGCCCCCATAGGTAGGCCTCACCTCCGCTGTAGTACAGCAGCTCTTTATACCAATTCAAACCCTGAGAGTTCTGAATTGATGGAACTTGTTCTGTCCACATTTCATTAACAGATGAAGGGTTCAAGATGGTGTTGTCTCCCAGTGTTCCGCCATTTAAAAAAGCAATCATGAAATTTGCCAAGTCCAAAGCGGAGCTCCTCAATTGTCCGTCTGGGTAATCGGCAAATCCATAATGTGGATTGGCAACAAAATTCCCGTTGGAATAAGAATAGGGTCGTGCCACTTCATTGGAATCAAGATCCGCCATGTGCCATGCCGTCTTTTCCATACATAGGGGTTCGAAAATATTCGCATCACAAAAGTCATCAAAAGGAGTTGCACTTACAATTTCTGTAATATAACCATTCAGCGCTGTAGCCATATTTGAATAGCTGTATGCCGTTCCTGGAGTAGCACTAGTAAAATTTTGATTGGCGTCGTAGTTTCCTCCTGTTAACGTAAAATAGTCCTGCATGCAATCCTCTAGACTCATGGTCGGATCTGGATACCCGTAGTAATTGCCCATGGCACCCCAGTTGTCTTTTATTGAGGATGTATGTGTCATCAGCTGTTGAATGGTCATCGGAGTAGTACTTTGGACAGGGTGCTGCAAAACCCAAGGGAGATGTTCGTTGATGTCGTCGTCGAGCTCTAACATGCCGCTTTCTTTGAGCTGCATGGTAGCGGTTCCAGTGAATAGTTTCGACATAGATGCCAACAAGAATTGAGTACTGTCGGTGACCAGAATGCCATTTTCAATATCGGCAAAACCGTAAGATTGAATCCAAACAATTTCTCCATCTTTGACAATCACTGTTGTAGTTCCCGGGAAATGCTCTTCTCCCATTTCTGCTAGAATATATTCGTCTAAAATGGAACTTGGATTCGGGTTCTGTGAATGACTGCTGAAGATGATGAGAAATGACAAGTAGGAGAGAAAGTACTTCATGTTGAAAAAATTAGTTTCCCCAAAGGTAGTAAATCACGGATTAAAAGTTCATTCAACTAAAGATGAGCCTTTGGATTTTGGGGTTTGAATTTATTAACTTAGTGGAAAATTATATTATGAAATATCTATTCGTGTTTTTGTTGGTTGGGATGTCAATATCTGCTTTTGGGCAGAGTAAATATGAAATGCATATTGACCACTCCTGAAGAATACGGTATTTACTATGATAATTTCGAAACTTTCACAAAGAAAGAGAAAAACAAAGAGTTTATACAAGAAATTGAAGAACTGGAGAACGAATACGAAAAACAAATAAGAAACATAGACTATTCAAAAGTACTAACGTAATTATTACGTTAAACGACACTTTGTTTAAATTGATTCTTTCAGTTTAGAGC
>JAKMFD010000090.1 GCA_022425625.1 Crocinitomicaceae bacterium
AGTTATATCCAAATCCTGCGAATGCTCTGCTAAATGTCACTTTAGATATGGGGAATTCAAATTTGAATGAACTTAAAGTATATAATTACAGAGGGCAAGTAATTGAGGATTTCAATTTAAAAGAACAATTTGGCAGTTGGACATATACGCTAGATGTTTCACATTTTTCGCCTGGCGTTTATGCGGTATCATATTCAAGTGATAATGGCATAGCGATGAAACGTTTTGTCATTGAATAAAAAATAAACTTAAATTATAAGAAGCCACTTCGGTGGCTTTTTTTATGCTAGTACTTTTATCTTTTCTTTGACCTGGTCGGCAGTTTTTCTAACCTCTTGTAATGTTTTCCCTGTGATAGTGACGTGGCCCATCTTTCGAAAAGGTTTGGTTTCACTTTTACCATAAATGTGTGGATGTACTCCAGGAAGTTCAAGTATTTTATCAAGGCCATCATATATCACGGGGCCAGTATAACCTTTTTCTCCTAAGAGATTAATCATTGCGCCGGGGAATAATAATGTTGTGTCACCTAATGGCAGGTTGAGTATTGATCTCAAATGTTGTGCATATTGTGAGGTATTACAGCATTCAATTGTGTGATGTCCACTATTGTGTGGTCGAGGAGCAATTTCATTTACCAAAAGATCCCCATTTTTAGTTAGGAAAAACTCTACAGCCAGAAGACCAACCATATCAAGTTTTTTTATCACATCTTCTGCAATTTTCATAGCTTCTTTTGCTATCTCTGCTGATATGTTTGCCGGTGAAAATAGATATTCCACAAGATTGGCTTCCGGGTTAAATTCACATTCAACGGATGGGAAACACTCAATTGCACCGTTTTGATTTCTTGCAACAATTATAGAAAGCTCCTTTTCAAAGTCTATGAGTGATTCACATAAGTTCGGCGCATTAAATGATTTCGAGGCATTTTTTAAAACTTGAACGCCTTTTCCGTCATAACCTCCAGTTCTCATCTTTTGAATTAATGGATAGCTCAGATTTTCATTTGCTACAGCATCAGAATCTTTAAAAAGTTGAAAAGGGGCTGTGGGGATTGCATTGTCCAAATAAAATTGTTTTTGAATACCCTTATCTTTTATAATTCTTAAAACTCTGGGTTGAGGATAAATCTTAATGCCCATGTCTTCCAAAGCTTCTAAAGCTTCGATGTTAACATTTTCTATTTCAACGGTTATTAAATCCTTATCCTTCCCAAATTCCATTACAGAATCGAAGTTTGTGATAGCGCCGCATGTAAATGAATGGGCAATATCAGCACATGGGGCATTTGGGTCAGCATCCATCATATGTAACCGAATATCTAGATCAACGGCTTCTTGAATTAACATTCTTCCCAGTTGCCCGCCACCTAATACACCTATTTTGAAATCTTTTGAGTTCCATCTTACATTCATAGTACAAAGATACTGCTCTCTTCAAATTATTTTCATCTTCCTCGCTAAAATTGTATCTTTGCTCCTTCTATGAACCGAGATATAAGTCTTCTGGACAAAACATTTACGCCTTATTTATCGTCTGAATCAATTAGAAATAGAATTCATGCTTTGGCAACGCAACTTAATGCCGATTATAAAGGGGAAAGCGTTGTTTTTATTGGCGTCTTAAATGGTGCCTTTATGTTTGCTTCTGATTTAATGAAAGGTTTAGATTTAAACCTAGAAATTTCTTTTGTAAAAGTTTCATCGTACAGTGGAACGCAGTCCTCAGGAATAGTAAAGGAGCTTATTGGGCTAAACAATTCAATCAACGACAAGCATGTCATTGTATTAGAAGATATTGTGGATACAGGAAGGACAGCAGATAAGCTTTTTGAACTTTTACACGAAAAAACACCAAGAAGTATTGAAATGTGCACACTTCTATTCAAACCAAATGCTTTTGAAGGTAAAATGGTACCAAAATACGTGGGATTCAAAATTCCTAATAAATTTGTTGTTGGTTTCGGTTTGGACTACGATGAGGTCGGTAGAAACTTAAATGAGATATATCAATTAAAAGAATAAATACTATGTTGAATATTGTATTGTTTGGTCCTCCTGGTGCAGGTAAAGGTACACAGTCAGAAAGATTGATTAACAGATATGGACTTGTGCATCTATCTACTGGCGATATTTTTAGGTCAAATATCAAAGGTCAAACTGATTTAGGCAATTTAGCTAAAGGGTACTTGGATCAAGGTAAGCTTGTTCCAGATAGTGTTACAATTGATTTACTTCGTGCTGAGGTTATGAAGCATCAAACCGCAAAAGGTTTTATTTTCGATGGCTTTCCAAGAACGAATGCACAAGCAGAAGCACTCGATGTGTTTTTAGAATCCATGAATACTGGTATCACTGTTATGCTTTCATTAGATGTTGAAGAGGATGAACTTAAAAGCCGACTGATTAAGCGTGCAGAGGTAAGTGGAAGAGCTGATGATGCAGATCCAAAAATAATCGATAACAGAATAGCGGTATATCATAAAGAAACAGCTCCTGTAAAATCATTTTATGAGAAGCAAGGGAAATTAATTTCCATACAAGGTATGGGAAGTGTTGACGAAATTACAGAAAGACTGTTTGTTTCAATTGACGCGCTATAATCTAGAGCAATGGCCTCAGACAATTTTGTTGATTACGTAAAAATCCATGTGAAATCAGGTAATGGTGGAGGAGGATCTACCCATTTTCGTAGAGAGAAGTATATTCCAAAAGGTGGTCCTGATGGTGGCGATGGGGGGCGAGGAGGTCATGTTTATTTAAGAGGAAATAAACAGCTGTGGACCTTGCTTCATTTAAAGTTTAAGAAGCATGTTAAAGCAGAACACGGGGCTCATGGTTCTAGTAACCTGAAAACGGGTGCTCAAGGTAACGACGTCTATATTGACGTTCCACTGGGCACGATTGTGCGAGACGAAGAATCTGATGAGATCTTATTTGAAATAACAGAAGAAGGCGAAGAAAAAATTTTACAAAAAGGAGGTCGTGGTGGCTTAGGAAATAATAATTTTAAATCATCAACGCACCAAGCACCAAGACATGCTCAGCCTGGCGAAGCTGGTATTGAAGGCTGGAAGGTTTTAGAGCTTAAGATATTGGCGGATGTTGGTCTTGTGGGATTTCCTAACGCAGGAAAAAGCACATTGTTGTCAGTGGTTTCTGCTGCAAAACCAGAAATAGGGGATTATCCTTTTACAACGATTCGGCCAAATCTTGGAATTGTCTCATATCGAGACCATCGTTCTTTTGTTATGGCAGATATTCCAGGAATCATAGAAGGCGCATCAAAAGGCAAAGGTCTAGGCTACAGATTCCTTAGGCATATCGAGCGTAATTCTTTACTGTTATTTATGGTTCCAGCAGATGCTGATGATATTGCCAAAGAATTCCTTATTCTAAAAGATGAGTTACAAGCCTATAATCCAGAGCTACTTCATAAAGATTTTATTTTGTCAATTACCAAATCGGATATGCTTGACGAGGAATTGAAGGAAGAGATTAGAAAAGAGCTAGCCACAAATTTAAAAGGGATTCCTTTTCTTTTTATATCTGCAGTGGCGCAAACTGGACTTCTTGAACTCAAAGATGAGATTTGGAAATTATTGCAAGATGATTGAATCGTTAGAGTCATTTGATCGTAGCATTATTATTTTTTTTAACGGGCAACATTCGTCATTGCTAGATCAAGTAATGTGGTTTCTTTCTGGTCCATGGCTGGTTTTTATTTTACTTCCGTTTTTATATTTTATTTTCCAAAGTTATACCAAGGTGCAAATTACCTGGATTCTATTAAGTATAGTGCTAACTATTGTTTTGACGGACCAGCTTTCAGTGCATGCATTTAAAGAGGTCTTTCAGCGATATAGACCATCACACAATCTTTTAATTATGGACCAGTTGCATTTTCATCGATATGCTGATGGTACTTTTTATCAAGGCGGTAAATATGGATTTGTATCTTCTCATGCTGCGAATTACTTTGGTGTACTTACCGTGATATGGCAGCTTATATCCGCTAAATGGGTAAAATATCTTTTATTGACGTTAGTACTTCTTGTATTATATAGTCGTATGTATCTTGGTGTTCACTATTTGAGTGATTTAATTTGTGGAGCTCTTTTAGGATATGTTTTGGCAATAGTTGTTGTACATTTCTTACTTTTAAAGAAAGTTAAACATACATGAATTACTTGTTGGTATTTCTTGGCGGTGGCATCGGTAGTATGATGAGGTTCGGAGTCGGTAAGGCCTTTTCTAAATGGTCCTCTGCATTCCCAATTGCCACATTAGTATCAAATTTAGCTGCGTGTTTAATTTTTACATTGATACTCTATTTTTGGACTAAAGAAGTTCGGAGTGATTGGGTTTTTCCATTTGCTATTATAGGTCTCTGCGGTGGTTTTAGTACTTTCAGTACTTTTTCATTTGAAAACTTTCACCTTTACGAGCAATCCTATTATGGTTTGTTATTTTTGAATATTATCATTTCAATTTTACCTGGGATGTTTTGTTTCTATTGGGTTTCAGATAAACTGTAACCAAAACTAAACCTTGTATTAAGGTTGATATAAAGTAAATTTAAATTTATGGATTTTGTTAAAAAATTAATACCAACAATTCTAATAGCTGTGGCTGTAATCGTCACAGGATATATATTAGGAACATCCTATTTGTCTCGTGGTAAGTCTGACCCTTCAGTTACAGTAAAGGGTTTAGGTCAGCAATCGTTTGATTCAGATTTAATTACATGGAGAGCTAGTTTCTCAAGAAATGCTATGGATTTAAAGCAAGCATACGCTGATTTAAATGCAGATGTTTTAAAAGTTAAAAAATTTCTTGCAAGTGAAGGAATTAAAGAAAATGAAATAGTTTTTGATGCAGCTGACATAAGTAAGAATTATGACAATCAATATGATGAAAATGGGAATTTTAAAGAGCGTGTATTCAGAGGTTATGAGCTGAGTCAATCCTTTGAAGTGCAATCAAAGTCAGTTGATTTGGTTGAGCAAACGTCAAGAGAGGTGTCTAAACTCATTGATGCAGGAATTGAATTGAATTCATATTCACCTCAATATTACTATACGAAGCTTGCTGAGCTTAAAATAAAAATGATTGAGCAGGCGACACAGGATGCCAAAAACCGAGCAGAAACCATAGCTACAAATGGCGGAGGTGTCTTAGGTAAGCTAACCTATGCAAGTATGGGTGTATTTCAAATCACAGCTGAAAATTCGAGTGATGAATATTCGTGGGGAGGAAGCTTCAACACATCCTCAAAGAGAAAAACTGCGAGTATTACAATGCGTTTAAATTATGAGATTGATTAACCAAGCCACATAAGTACGTTATCTCGCCAGATTTCATCTGCTTCACGTTGTGTTAAAATATCTACTTCAACAGCAAAATCTATAACCCTTCCTGGAAAGGAATTCCCTACACCTTCCATCTCGCCTAGAGGATAGGGATCATCGAGTCCGGCAATTATTTGAGAAACGCCAACTCTTCTTTTGAGTAATTCTAAGGTATAAGAATCATGAACAAGAGAGTCAAAAAATAAATTTTTATGTCCCAAGGATGCCCGAGGATTTTCAACATCTTGGAACAAGTCGGGCCTGCCATCATAGCCTTGCAGTCTTCTGCCGTAATTCGCAATACCGAGCATACAACCATGAGCAAAACATGTTCTAATATTTGGGAATTTATTGGGTATATCGTTGAGTGTATACAAGTGCAAAGTATCTGCACATTGCGCCATCATCCAAACCAAATGAAAACGCCAGTATTGGTCTTTAAGATTTACTATCTTTTCTCCATCATACGGATGTATTTCTATGGCTAAATTGTATTTATTGGCAAGCTCATAAATCGGAAAGACAGATTGGTCTGCAATAGATGTCCACTGATCGTTTGCATTTAGAAAATGGGTAGGTAGACAAAGTAACTTGAGTCCATTTTGTGTTACATTCCTTTCAATTTCTTTTAAGGCGTCATCCATGAAAAGAGGTTGTACTACAAAGCCGCTTGTGAATTTTTTTGGATGTTCTTTTTGAACGGAGGCATTAAAATCATTTTGCCATGTAATGGCGTCTTTGGCATCTTGCCTTTGCCACCCATTGCAATATATTTGAGATAAATTTAGCATGACGCCGTGGTCAATATTGTATTTATCCATCCATTCGAGCTTTTCTTTAAGGAAAAAACTGGGGTCCGTAATCGGTCTAGACCAATTACCTTGACGCATAAATTTTTTATCGTCATCTATCCAAAACAGCTTTTTATCCTTCATAAATTGAGGGATTTGATTTGGTTCAGGTAATATATGTCCGTGTCCGTTTATTCTCATAGGGTGAAGCTGAAGCTAATTAATGAAACGAATATACATAAAAAAAGAGCCTCATTAAAGGCTCTTACATGTTGAGGTATCACACAATATCAGAAATTATATTTTTTATCTGCAATTAACTTTTGTGCAATGGTCTGCCTAGCCGCTTTCGGGTTAAACTCTTGTGTTTTTGTAAAGCGTTTTAGTCCCATCAGCATCATTCTGGCTTCATCTCCTTCTGCAAAGGATGAAATGGCATCTTTTGCAGCTTTTGCAATTTTGTCTGCAGTATCATAGAAATAGGTTTTGGCAATAGCGATATCATGCTCGCATGCCGCTTCTCCTTGATTATCAATTTTTTTCTGCACTCTTAAATAAACAGATTCAGCAAGATAGGTCCATATTGCAACATCGGCAATATTCATTAATACTTCTTGTTCTTTAGCTAATGTTTGCATGAGCTTTTGAACTGCTGATCCAGCAACCATTAATATCACTTTCTTGAACCCTTCTAGCATATGTTCCTCATTACCTAATGCTGTGGTTGAAGGTTCCTTTATTTCTGGTATACTCATAAGATCACCAGCAACTTTCATAGCAGGGCCCATTAGGTCTAGCTCACCTTTCATTGCTCGTCTAAGTACCATATCGACGGTAAGCATTCTATTTATCTCATTTGTTCCTTCAAATATTCTATTGATTCTTGAATCTCTGTAGGCTCTTTCTACACTAGACTCTGCAGAATAACCCATTCCACCATAAATTTGTACGGCCTCATCAACAACATAATCCAAGCATTCTGAACCCGCAACTTTTATAACTGCGCATTCTGGAGCAAAGAGCTCAATACCTTTAAGTGTTGCTTGAGCTTTATCCATACCGCCTTCCATGAGGCCTTTGATTGCATCATCTATATTTTGTCCTGCTCTATATGTTGCAGATTCAATGGCGTATGTTTGAATAACTTGTTCCGCCAATTTATATCTGATTGCGCCATATTTTGAAATAGAACGCCCAAATTGCTCTCTTTCTAGAGCATATTTAACGGATTCATCGATACCGCCTTTTGCTCCGCCCATTACAGCAGCTCCAAGTTTTATTCGTCCAATGTTTAGAATATTTAATGCGATTTTAAAACCATTACCTCTTTCAGAAAGCATGTTTTCAACTGGGACCTTAACATTGTTAAAAAAGACTTGACGGGTTGAAGACCCTTTGATTCCCATTTTTTTCTCCTCAGGATTTAAGCTAATGCCGTCGCTATCCGCTTCTACAAGAAATGCAGTAAGATTTTCATCATCTTCAATTTTCGCAAAAACAGTAAAGAGGTTTGCAAATCCACCATTTGTGATCCACATTTTTTGTCCATTAATCGTATAATGCGTTCCATCTTCGGAAAGATCCGCTTTTGTTTTTCCGGAATTGGCATCAGATCCTGAACTTGGTTCCGTTAAGCAATAGGCTGCAGCCCATTCTCCAGATGCTAATTTTGAAACATATTTGTTTTTTTGATCTGTATTACCGTAGTAGAGTAGAGGCAGTGTTCCAATTCCCGTATGCGCTCCATAGGCTACGGAAAAGGAAAAGCCCAATCCTAAGTATTCTGTTGCCAGAAGAGTAGTCTTGAAATCAACACCCATTCCACCATATTCTTCTGGCACAGAAAGTCCGAGAAGTCCTAAATCACCAGCCTTTTTTAATAAAGAAGGCATCAATCCTTCTTCGAGACTGTCAATTCTGTCTAAATGTGGAATAATTTCTTGATGAATAAAATCTTCACACATACTTGCGATCATTTTATGCTCTTCAGTCCATTCTTCGGGGGTGAATATATCTTTAGGCTCGGTTTTTCTGATGATGAATTCACCACCTTTTATTGGCTGTTTATCGCTCATTTTGGTTGATTATATAATTGATTTGTTCAAATATATGAAAACTAAAAGTATTATGCACGCATAATACAATTAAATTTCAACTTCCATTCTATAATCATTCATATAGAAGCCATTTCCTATTTCAAGATCTACAGACTCTAAACTTTTGAATCCAAGTTTTTTATAAAATATTACGGCGGGGTTTGATCTATTTACGAAAAGGTCTAGTTTAGAAATTTTGGCATTTCTACCCTCGTTTATGACGAAATTCAATAGGTCTCGTCCCGTTCCTTTATTCTGGTTGCTTGGATCGACGTAGAGCTTATGTAATCTCACGCTATTGTTATATTTCCTTAGTTCAAACGAAGCAAATCCGAGGTATAAATTGTCTTTTTTAAATACGATAAATTGATGTCCTTTTTGAAAATTATCTTCTAGAGTCTTAAGATTATACATCCAATGGAGCATGTAAGTGATTTGTGACTCACTAATCATTTCTTTAAAACAAATAGGCCAAATTTCATTGGCCATTTTTTGAATAATTTTAAGCTCTCCTTTAGTGAGTTTAACAATCATCTCATTGTTTTACAAAGGTTATTTGTTGTCGCTGCCCTTCGTAATAGAAGGTCAGGCTGTACAGTCCAGGTTGGATATACATACAATCAACTTTGCCATTAACAATTTGTATCGGGTATTGCTTACCTGAGAAATCTGTTAAAAAACCATCTTTATTTATTTCATCCATTAATTCAATTGCTAAAACTTCATTCACTGGATTTGGATAGACGTGAAGATGTGTTTTAATTTGAAGCTCGCTCGGTAATTCTAGATTTAAAGCCTCTCTAATTGCTGCCATAGCATCAATTTTACCATGTCCCCATTTAGGATCTCCATCCATGGGAAGTTGACCTGTCTTATTGTCTTCTCGGGCAGTTAAAAGTAATAGTTCTTTTAAATCTCGAGCACTTAATTCTGGTTTTGCATCCAATAATAAAGCAGCGATACCTGATACCATTGGTGCCGCCATCGATGTCCCAGATAATCTTGCAAAGTGATAAGTCCGTGTATTGAATTCAATACTTTCAATTGAAGAAAACGACGCATCTGTGTAGGATGAAATAGCCGCACCTACAGATACTCCAGGAGCCGCAATATCTGGTTTCATTTCACCATCGTATCGCGGACCCTGACTTGAGAATGATGCTATGGCACCACCTGTTGTAATACCTGTAGGTGTTACCCATCCTGAGGCATAAGCGGCCACACTAATAACATCATCTGCGCATGAGGGTTCACTTATTCCATTTTGTTTATCTCCATTTAGGGTGCCTGTTCCGTATGCCGAAAATGGCATTCCCCAATTACCTACATCATTCGTGAGTTCAGTAACATTCCAATTGTGAACAATACCCGCTGTAGCAAAAGCATTAAGCATTACACGATAGGCACTAGAGGTACATTTGACTCGAAGTCGCATTTGAGGTCGACCATTTAAAGGATGTGCATTTTCTGCAGATATATTATACCATATCGTATCCTGATCAATAATCAACATAGAATCTATGTAGGCGTTTACATTTTCGGTATTATAAAACGGACTCTCCGCGACAATTTGACCTGCGGTATTTTTAATTTGAAGCTTATTTGAGAATGAGTTACCGGCAGTTCCCCAGCTGTGAATACTTTGGCCCCACATATTAGGATTTGAGGCATACGAGTAAAATTGAATCCGAGTTGCTATTGTATCGTTGTTAAATTCGTGCTTTAAATGAAAATTCACATTCCCATTATTACCAGCCGAGTTTACAAATACAACGCCAAGGTCTGTGTAGGCTGAAATCGCTGTACTAAGAATTGAATTCCCATCTAAGGAGCCAAAGTGGTATAGACCCCAGCTCATGTTTATGACAAGCCTTTTACCTTGTTCCAATGATTTTTGATACATCCATTCCCAAGCATCTAAAACTGCACTTTCATCCACAAGAAAGGTGACAAATAAAAATTGGGCACCTGGAGCAATTCCTTTAAAAGATGTTCCTACTGCACTTCCTCCTGCAATAGATGCCACATGGGTTCCATGCGTAGAGTAGCTGTATATATTTGCAGTATCACTTCCTGCATTTATTAATTCATTTGGCGTATTAAATTCTGTTCCGTAATTGAAATTTTCAGGACTTGGTCCACTTAGTTTATATTGGTCCCAAGCAGCTAAAATCCTTGTTTCTTGCAAAAGTGAATCATAGAAAACAGGCGAAGTGTAGTCAAAACCCCAATCCGTAACACCGATAAGAACATTATCTCCGTCATAACCTTCTGCCAAACCTCCTAAACCTCTATGCACGGAGTCAGCATGCGTATCTATTAATGCTTTGTCAAGGCTAGGTTGGAATTTTTTAGCAATGGATGCATATTCTATATTTTCAAGTTCAGCAATATGTTTGATGCTCGAAAGCGGAATTTTAATGGTTGTTATGTTATCGATTGTTCTTCTTGCTTTTCCTCCTAGATTTTCGATTTGATTGGGATCAAATGATTTGTTTGTTTTTGCGATTAGTGATAGGTAATATTTGGAGGCATCTTTATGAATTGAAAATTTATTCAGCTTTGCCGTATCAATTATTGTTTTTGAAAAGGCCTCCTGAATTTCCTTTAAATCGTGCTGGTCACATTTACTCATAAAACTTTGAGTTTGACTAAAAAAGCTATTTAATAAGGTAATTACGAGTATCAGTTTTGTGAGTGATGTCATATCTCAAATGTAATGAAAAGGCATCACATTTTAATGCATCACATTACGTGGTAAATAGTTTTCCAATACGAGTTTTATCGCTTTGATTAAAATAGTTTTGTTAATAGCTTTTATTGTTCTTTAATATTATGTGATAAAATAATTCGAAATTAGTAACATGGTATTAAATCGAATTTGGTTCGGAATGTTTTTAATAGCAATTGCTCTTGGCTTTTATAAGACATTTTTTTTAGGTGATTATGCCGTTATGAAGGAAATGATTGATAGTCTTTCTTCTTCTGCAAAAGTTGGTTTTGAGCTCTCTATCTATTTAACTGGAGCAATGTGTCTTTGGCTTGGAATTATGCGCGTAGGTGAAAAAGGAGGTGCCATTAGTTTGCTTACTAGAGCGGTTGCACCGTTATTTTCAAGATTATTTCCGGATATTCCAAAGGGTCATCCTTCGGTTGGGTCGATGATGATGAATTTTAGTGCAAATATGTTGGGCTTGGATAATGCCGCGACACCTCTTGGTTTAAAAGCAATGAAAGAGCTTCAGGAAATAAATCCGACAAAGGATCGTGCATCCAATGCTCAAATCATGTTTCTTGTCTTAAATACTTCAGGACTTACGATTATTCCTATTTCTATTTTTGCCTTGAGATCAGGTGCAGCATCTCCAACAGAAGTGTTCTTGCCTATTCTCATATCGACCTTTATTGCTTCATTAGCTGGTTTGATTTTTGTGTCAATAAGACAAGGTATTAACCTTTTAAATTTTACGATTCTCTCATATATTGGAGGTTTGTCTTTTCTAATTGGTTTATTGCTTTATTATGTTGTCCAGCATCCAAGTCAAGGAGAGGCTGTATCGGTTGTAGTAGGAGGTGGTATTATGTTTAGTATTATTTCAGTATTTATACTTCTTGCAATTCGAAAAAAAGTCAATGTATATGAATCATTTATAGATGGTGCGAAGGGAGGCTTTAATGTAGCTATTAGTATTATCCCTTATTTGATAGCTATTTTGTGCGCAATTGCATTATTTCGGGCCTCAGGCGCATTAGATGGCATTCTTGATGGCATTCGATGGCTTGTACTTGGAATAGGTTTGTCTGTTACTGAGTGGGTAGATGCTCTTCCTGTAGCATTTATGAAACCATTGAGTGGAGGTGGTGCGAGAGGTGCATATGTTGAAGTGATGAGTAATTTTGGAGTTGGATCTATTCAAGAACTCATAGCTGCCACGATGCAGGGTAGCACAGAAACTACCTTTTATGTGCTTGCAGTTTACTTCGGATCGGTAGGTATTAAGAAGACTAGATATGCTGTAACTGCTGGTTTGTTTGCTGATTTGGTGGGGATAATTGCCGCAATAATTGTTTCCTACATTTTCTTCGGTTAATTTAACGTGTATCAATTCGTTTTCAATAAGTATGAATACGAGAATTTAGATTGATTTTTTTACATTTCGTTATGGCCTGGTTTAAAAAGAATAAAAAGAGTAATGAGGAACCTTTAAAGAAGGACCCTCATTCAAAAGTCCCTCTGCGACCTATTAATTACTCAAACATGGTTATTTTGGCATGGGCTAAGGCAGTAGAGGGTAATCTAGATATTCAAAAATGGTTGGTGGAGCATGGGTATGAAGAGCTTGTTCATGCCTCATTTGCAATCAGGTTAAAAGAAGATTCAAGGGTATGGTTAATGGATAATGGTTATGCTCATCTTATGGCAATGATTAATGGATGTGAAGGAAATGTTCATGCTCAAAAATGGCTTCTTGATTATGGGTTTTATAATTTATATCATGTAGCTAGAGCAATAGATTATGAGCAGGACAGTTGGAAATGGTTGGCTATTAAAAAACGGACTCAGCTTGCTATCTTGGCGAAGAGTATTCAAATAGTCAAAGATAAAATAGAGGAAACACATAATGATATTCATTCCTTGAATAAGGATTGATACTTTGTGCTCTTATTTGGTCAACTTTTTATCATTTAAAGACCAAGTAAAGCCCGTTAAAACATAAATGTGAGATTATTTCCTTTGTCTATTATGATTTTCTTTAATCCGAACATAAATAAGTTTATAGCGGCTTTTGGCATTTTCTCTTTGTTCCACCTCAAATTCTTCTATAGATTTGATTAAGGGTGTAAGCTTTTCGAAACCAAAGTTTCTAGCGTCAAAGTTTGGCTGTTTTTTCACTAGTAAACCTCCAACATCACCAAGGAAAGCCCAACCATCATCATCAGACACATCGGAAATAGTTGAACTTATAAACTGAATTACCTTTTGCGTTATCGGGTCAACACTTTCTTTGTTAGCTGATTTCTCCTTATTGCTTTCAGAATTGGCAGCTCTTGACTTTAAAATCTCGATGTATATAAATTTATCGCATGCTACAATGAAAGGATTTGGTGTTTTCTTTTCACCGATACCAATAACCTGCATTCCCGCCTCACGAAGTCTAGTCGCGAGTCGCGTAAAATCACTGTCGCTTGATACTAAGCAGAATCCGTTTACCTTTCCCGAATACAGAATATCCATCGCATCTATAATCATTGCAGAATCTGTTGCGTTTTTACCTGTGGTATATCCATATTGCTGAATCGGGGTAATGGCATTCTCAAGGAGGAGATTCTTCCATTTAGAAAGGCGTGGTTTTGTCCAATCACCGTATATTCTTTTAATAGATGGATTGCCATATTTTGCAATTTCTTCCATCATTTCTTTGACCTGTGCTGATGGTATATTGTCTCCATCAATTAGCACTGCTAGGTTTTTATTTAGATCCATTGTATTTGAATTTCGACAATCGTTTTATTAGTTGTCTTTGATTGTTTCTGTTTGACGCTAGTGAAGCAGCGCTATTCATTGTCTAAGATAAGAACTATATTGATAGGAAGTCAATAAGTAATTTATACGCTACTGGAGAATACACTTATACCCATATGTAATTATAAAATAGCAGGGTCTTATTTCTTTTTATTTTTTATTCGATCACTCACAAATTCAAGCTCTGTTTTATGGTGCGGCGTTGGTTTTCCATCTTTACCTAGATTAACCATAACCATATTGTCTACGGTGAGAATTGTTTCTCTTGTCATTTTATTTCGGGCCTCACAACGCATGGTTATCGATGATTTTCCATATTTAATAACTTCCATTCCTATTTCTACGATATCTCCTTTTTTTGCTGATGCCATAAAGTTGATTTCAGACATGAATTTTGTTACAATTTTAGGATTTTCAAGTTGAATAACGGTATAGAGTGCTGCTTCTTCATCAATCCAGGCAAGAAGCCTTCCTCCAAATAAGGTTCCGTTTGGATTGAGGTCTTCAGGTTTTACCCATTTGCGTGTATTGAATCTCATAGGTTATGTGTTTTAAAAGTTTTATTTGTCCGTAAAGACATATAATAATAGGTGTGTTTTTTTCTTTGAATTAAGCTCCGATGGACCTGTATAGATGTAATTTATCTTTAGATCAGGATGCATTTTTTTAAATTTATTTATTGTTTTTTCCCAAACAAGTTTGTCTGCTAAGAATGGAAAGTCAAATTTATAAACTCCATAAACGACCTCTTCTCCTTCTACAGCGCTGTCGACATTCGAAAATGTTTCGTTAGAGAAATCAATAATAGAAATCGACGTTGCAGTTGTTATAATAACACCAATGATTAATGCCAGTTGAAGTCCTTTTTTTCGCCCGAAACTAAAACCTTTGTTGAGCGAGGGCGACACGAATTTAAATAAAGCCCATGAAGCAATTAAAATGAGCCAAAACAGTCCATGTTCTAAGAGTTGGAATCGGTCTCCAAATACTTGGTCTCCAATAGAGAATAATCCAAATAAAGTTATGGAAGATAATATTGCTCGAAAAAACCATTTTTCTGTATGTGCTTCTTTTCCTTTTGCAAAATTTATAAATGAAAGGAGGTAGAAAACAAAATTGATAACTTCAAAACCGGAGATTAAAGCAAGCGCGATTGTTGCAAATAAAGGGTCTTTCAGTCCAAGGGAGCCAAAGAATTTAATAAACAAAGCGAAAAAATCTTTTCCAACCCATAAATGATGAACGTCCGGTATGATTTTATCAATAACACTCAATCCCCAAAAAAAGGTCCAATATATGAGGATAGAAAATCTTATGATTGTTTTTTCTTTCATGGTCTGTCCTCAGTTACAATGTAAAAAATAAGACCATCCGCCTTTTTAAGTCTTAGCGGTTTGGGAACAGTATAAATGTGGTTGATCATTTTTGTAGGGTGTTCCTTTTTGAATTTCCGAATCGATTTTTCAAACACCGTACTGCCTCCTAGAAATGGAAAAGAAACTTTGTAAATATCACTTCCAATTTGTTCTGCTGCTAGAGCATCCGTTCTTCTTGAGAAAAAATGAGTATTGTAATTGAAAATGGAGAAACTTGTAATGCCTATAAGAACTAATGCAACTAGCGCAGCACCAATTAATTGTCCTTTATCTTTAACCTTAGCTTGTTCATCCGATTTGTGTTCCAATCTGTTGAATACGAACCAAGAGAAAAGCGTTAAAAACCAGAACAATGTATGTTCCAGTAATTCAAAACGATCGCCAAAAATGTGGTCTCCTATTGAAAAGATAGTAAAGGTTGCAAGCGTCAAACCGATCCCAATAAAAAACCATGAACGACAATCTTCAACTTTATTTTTAAATAGTTTGAATAGAGCTCCTGTGAAAAAGACAAAAGCGAATCCTTCTAAACCTGCTGCGACCGCTAATGCAAAATCAGCTATGAATGGCGACTCAATGCCAGCAGAGGCAAAGAACTTTTGAAATTGAGCAAATCGATCTCTTCCAACCCATAGAAAATGGCTGCCGCCAATGATCTTATCCGCTATATTGAGTAGCCAAAAAAGTGACCAATAGATAAGTATTGAATAACGAATGAGTTGGCTTCTTGATATTTCTTTATCGTTCTTAGAAAGCATTCTGATGTGCAATTTTAATCGAAACTACAATTTTTTTGGTTGCACAGACAAAAAACAAGTCATTAAGGTAATTTAGACTATTATTACTCAATAATAAAACGAACTTCAACACGTCGATTAAGTTTTCTTCCACTTAAAGATTTGTTATCGGCGACGGGTCTTTTTTCACCTAAAGCTTCAATTACAATTCTATTCGAATCGATACCATTTGCTTTCAAGAAATCAAGAACTGCTGAAACTCGATTTTCTGAAAGTTTCACATTATATGCATCTGGGCCTTGATCATCAGTGTGGCCTTTCAATGAAATATTTAGAGCATCATTACTGTTTAATATATTCACGATTGATTCTAATGCTCCGAAAGATTCTTTTTGAACGATAGCCTTATCAAATTCAAATAAAATATCTTTATCAACTGGTATAAGTTCATTTTTTTGGATTTTTATTTGTTCAACTTCTGCGACTTCTTCCACAACAGATTCAATATAAACCGTATCAACTCTAGTAATAAAAACCGTATCCATGGCAGGGATAGGTTCAGTTTCTATGTTTTTAATATCATTGGAAACTGAGTCAGCAACATCTTCCTTTTTCAATTCTACAATTTCAGGAAGATTTTTCGGTTCTTTTTTACAGAACCTGATACCTAGTACAACCTCATGAGAGCCTGAACTATAAGAGGCAATATTTGACAATGGTGTTTCATAAGCATATCCAATGAAAAATAGCTCTTGTACTTGAATTCCTGCTCTAGCAATAAGTCCTACAGATGTTCTATATCCCAAGCCGCCGAAAATATAATTTTTGTAGCAAGCATCGGTATTGAAATCAACCTGGTATCCGTTATTCGTCCCTTTGGTAAAAATAGAAGGTGTAAGCAACCAGTTTGTCCCAAGTTTTTGATTATAGGCTAAATAACCATTAATATGTCTTCTTAAGCCGTACCCGTCTAAACCTGAAAAGGACATGTTGCTAGTAGATTGTATTAATTGTTGAGAACCCAAACTAATTTCAAGGTTTTTCCATTGGTATAAAAGTCCAATATTTGTATTAATTGTTCCTCCTGCTTGTTCACCACCTTCTACAATCGGATCGCCACTGTCAAATGCAATTGCATTGGATGCATCAATTCTATATTGGTTATACCCAAAGGATGCACCCAATCTAATTTTATGCGTTTCAGCTATCGTGATTCCATATGAGGCAGAGCCCATAGCAGATACTTGTTGAATCATACCTATCTGGTCCACGAGAATTTGTCCTCCAATACCTATTTTTTCACTTAGGAGTCCATTTGCGCTAATCATACTTGTAAGCGGCGCTCCATCTACATTTACCCATTGATTCAGATGTGAAAAATTTATTTGTGTACATCCACTTGCTCCTGCATATGCCGGATTTATAGCGTATTTATTAAAGCCATATAAGTTTCTTTGTGGTGTTTGTTGGCTGTAAGTCACCAGCGTTATCAAACATATACTTAGTGTTATGATTTTATTCATGGTTCCTTATTTTTTAAGTCTTAATAAATTGATGGATCCTGTAAGCTCTTTATCGTTACAGCTAATTGCATAATAATAAACGCCATCAGGAAGTTCCTCATTGTCTTTCGTTCCTGCCCATGTATTGTTATAATCCGTAGTCTCATAAACCAATTGTCCCCAACGGTTAAATATCTTAACCGTACATCCCAATATCTGAGGCGGGTCATTCACTTTCCAGGTATCATTCAAATTATCACCATTTGGCGTAACGATATTACTGACTTGTAAGTCAATAGAGCAGTCTATGGCTGAGAGTTCAAGTCTAACTATTGAATCACATCCATTGGCTGCACTTACTGTATCATAATAAACACCACTTTCAGTAAGTAATGTTCCTCCAAAGTCAATGGCATCTCCAATGCATATGGTTTGCGCATCGTAACCTATTGGTGGTTCTGTTACGAAAACTGATAAATAAACTGTTGAATCGCAACCCTCTGCTGTTGATAAGGTTTCAATATAAACACCTTCAGTAGAAATGACAGTACCATTAAAATTGAAAGAACTTCCCATGCAAATTGTTGTTTCATCACTTGCAGTAATTGCTGGGAGCAGAAATAGGGTTGAGGTAACAATACTGTCGCATCCATTTGCATTTACCAAGGTATCAATATACACTCCCTCCGATTCGTAAGAACTGGTCCCGACTAGAATAGAAGATCCGGTGCAGATGGTATATTCATTATTACTTGAAGAAGGTTCTAGAATGCTTAGTTCTGTAATGACCGTACTGTCGCACCCTTGGGGCGTAACATATACCTCTGTGTAAGTTCCTGCCTCGGTTTGATCTGCCCCTTCTAAAAATGCTGTTTCCCCGGAACATATAGAAAGATTGATATTATTAGTTGAGGGTTCACATGGGTTTCCGCAATTCGAAGCGTCATAAGAAAAACTAACTGAGCAAGCACCGTCAGTTATATCTACTGTATAAATACCTGCGGTAGGAGATAAAAAAGTATATCCTGCTCCAGGGCTAACTTGACCAATCTCAACTATGTCTCCAATAGGATTTGTAATTGTGAAGTCATAAGGTGTATTGTAAAATGCATTTAGTCCACCATCAGCGATAAATGTTACTGTACAAGTAGCATCATCATAGGCGAAAAATGGATTAAGTTCCTGAAGGTAAACAACAGGTTGACCATTTGAGGCCGCGGATGTAAAGCAATTAAATTGCGCCCATTCTGCACTTATATCTGCTGCAGGCGACATATAATATACTGTATTGAAACTTGGATTGGCAAAACTCCCTGTGCCATCTGAATTATTTGTAAAACTTCCTGAACCTTCAATTAGATCTATTATTGAATTTTCAAAACCTGATCCTGAAACAGGATTAGGAACTGAGATTTGATCATGAAGAATGAATCCGGGCGTAAGACAACTAGGGAAGCTTGCCGTTGATTCACCAATACCATCTACCATTACACTCGGTGTATAACTGTCACCAAAACAAATAAAGCTCGTATCTAAATCAGTAAATTGAACAATTTCTCCAGTAGAGAGTGAGATTTCGGGCATTCCAGCATCACTTTCTACCTCCTGAATATACTCTATGATGTACTGTCCTTCGTCACCTGAGGCACCCCCATCTATTTGAATTGCATATAAGGTTCCTGGTGTCATGCAGCATGCTGATTCTTGATTCCCTTCGAAACCGGCTTGGCCCTGAATTACAGGTGTAATTATTGGCGTAGCTTGTGTACCATCGTCTGTGTAAGTTGCTGGTTGAAGCCCACCATAGCAATCTGTGCCATTGAGTAGCTCATATATGTTGTATCGAACAGTATCCATTCCTATGTAGGCACGAATACTAATTTCTACAGCTCCTGATGGAGGTGCAGTAAAATAATGCCATACAGTTTGATTTGCACAATTTGAAGGATTGGATGCAGCGTTCGGTTCGCCAGCAAGATATTCTTGGCAAGCCAATACGTTACTTCCTGAAACAGCTTGAAACGTGGGGTCCGTATTTGCAAGAATAACAGGTACCTCAAATAAGGTATCTTGAAGAGCAATACATAAAATGTCATTACCTGGTGAATTAAATGATGGGTCCGCAATACTCGGGTCGTATAACCAACCTTTAATTTCTTCAGAAGAAAAAGGGTCTAAAATATTTGCAGGATCTATCAATCCATAATAATCATATCCAGGCTCTAAACAGTAACTGCTCACAATTGCACTTTCATCACCACCAAAAAAGCCATTAAGTCCACCTTCATCACCGGCTAGAAATTCGAGGTTAGCACAATTGAAATCAGTTGGTACTCCCGGTGCAAAACGTTTGTCAAATCCATAAAGTGCATTATGCTCTCCGTAAACAATACTTTGATAATCCGCTTCGAATACGATTCTTCCAGAATTTGGAGCTAAGAAATTAAGCCAAACACTTTCATTGATATTGCCATTATTTTGAGCGCCTTGGTCATAATCATAGGCGTGGAAGTTATTTGGATTTGTTCCATTTGTAGCACCTCCCGTTTCACCTCGATCGTTACCTGAGTTAAAGGCACAACCGAAATCAATCGTTGTGGATTGTGTATCGCCGTTCAGAGAGCTGATAGCATTTGTTCCAATTATTACATTTCCCGATTGACAGGGTATGTCATCTCCAGAGGCAGAACTACCACCAACATCATTTACCCGAAATTCTACAAGCCCTGATTGATCATTACCATCTGAGGCCATTTGAACATAATAAGTTTCACCGGAAATTAATTTATGATAGCTAATCAACGGGAATGGATCGCAAGAATCAAACGTCAGCTCAGCCTCAGGATCTAGACCAAGGAAATCTGTGCCATCCGCAAATTCAATGTGAGATAGGTATTGAAACTTATCTTTAATCACAGTTCCTGAAATAGGCTGAAGTCCTGCGGAGCAATCTTGTCCATCGGCGGCATGATATAATTGAAAGTATGTACCTATTTCAGTGCCTCCAAGGTCTGTTGTTATTTCCACCGAGCCACTTCCAGGAGCTATAAATTTGAACCATGAGGATGCATTTGTAGCATCTACATCTCCAGCTCTGGGTTCACCAGGTTCTAATGTTCCGCTTGCACATACAGCCACGTTGTAGGTTGTATTTGTATTTACGGACAATGCATCACAAATATTATCAGGTAATAAGCTTATTCCAGTTGCAGCAATAACTGTTACCTCAAATACGGCAGTATAGTTTTGTGTTCCACATCCGCCTCCTGATCCATTCGCTGTAAAGGTCACATTTCCCGTAGATCCCGGTCCTGCTGGTACTGGAATACTTACATTTTGAACACCTGTTTCTAAATCGGAAAAGGCTCCTGTAAGATCCCAATTAAAGAATGGGTCGTCATTTTCATAAGCTTGCCAAGATATATTAATTTGAGATGGAATATCAGAAGGACAGGCATATAAATGATTAAAAAACAAGTCGTTAGGATTACTTGTCCAAGGACCATTGTTATTGTTATTGTTTTGAAAATTAAAATCTCCTGTAAGTCCGAAGGCTACAGGATTGTTATTGGAGTATCCAAGTGTATTATCTGTTGCGACATATTCAAAGGCATAGTCAGAGCTACCCAGAAGAAATCCATCACAATCTATATTGGAGCCTACGGAAACACTTACGAGTCGCACCTCAATATAGGCTTGCGAGAATAAACATGATGAAACACAGATAAACAGGGCAAATAAAAGCCAAGGCTTTAGAATAGTATTTTTAATCATAGAAATAGTTTAGATGTAGAGCTTAGACTACACAACTAATATACTATTATTTTACGATTTAAAAAGCTTTGAAAAATCCCTTAAAATTATAAAAGCATTGATACTGGATTCTCTAAGAATTGCTTGAAATCTTGAAGAAATGCAGCACCTGTTGCACCATCTACAACTCTGTGGTCACATGATAATGTTACCTTCATTACATTACCTGGTACAAGCGCACCATCTTTTACTACAGGAACTTGTTTAATACCTCCAATGGCCAAAATGCAACTATCAGGTGGGTTTACGATTGCAGTAAATGATTCTATACCAAACATCCCAAGGTTTGAAATGGTAAATGTATTTCCTTCCCAATCACTTGGCTGAAGTTTTTTGTCTTTCGCTTTTTGGGCGAAGTCTTTTACTTCGGCAGAAATCTGCATTAACCCTTTTGTATCAGCAAATTTTATGACGGGTACTAGCAATCCATCTTCAACTGCAACAGCGACACCAATGTGAACATGATCATTACGTCTAATGAAATCACCCATCCATGCACTATTGACATTCGGGTTCTTTTTTAAGGAATGAGCAACTGATTTTACCACCATATCGTTAAAGGAAACTTTAACACCATCCATAGCATTCATTGCTTTTCTTGATGCAATGGCATTATCCATATCAATATCAAGTGTAAGGTAGAAGTGTGGTGCCGTAAATTTACTGTCCGCTAATCTTCTAGCAATAGTCTTTCGCATCTGGCTAACACTTTCATCAGTGAATGATTCGGTTCCAGCCGGAGCTGAAGAATACTGTGCTGCCGGAGCGGAAGGTGTAAAAGGAATATAATGGTCAATATCTCTTTTAATAATTCTGCCATTGTCACCTGAGCCTTGTAAGCTGTTTAAATCAATGCCTTTTTCACTGGCTAACTTTTTGGCAAGGGGAGAAGCAAATATTTTTTCATTTGACACAGCTGGACTCACTTGAGTAGGAGCAGGAGCAGGAGCAGGAGTTTCTGCTTTATTTTCTTCTACAGGAGCAACTGCGGTATCATCAGCTTGAGTTGCATTTTTAAGTATTTCTTTTACATCCTCATCTTTTGCACCAATAACAGCGAGCACTGAATTGACTGGAGCGGCATTGCCTGTTTCAACTCCTATATGCAGAAGCACACCGTCATAGAAAGACTCAAATTCCATTGTTGCTTTATCTGTTTCAATCTCTGCTAGAATTTCTCCCTCTTTGACTTCTTCACCAACTTTTTTGTTCCAAGCGGCAACCACACCTTCGGTCATGGTATCGCTCAATTTCGGCATGTATACTATTTCCGCCATAATGAATTCTATTTATTAATTTTCTTTAATGTAAGGATAATCTTTCTGAGTGTACACGTCTTCGTAAAGCTCTTTACCTTCTGGATATGGAGAGTTTTCCGCGAATTCTACAGACTCTTTGACTTCATTTTTAACCCACTCGTCGATATCTGAAATCTCGGAATCTTTCAACCACTTATTGTCTTTTATCGTATTTAAAACATGAAGTATTGGATCTTTCTCAATCCAATCAGTGACCTCGTCTTTTGATCTGTATTTTTGAGGGTCTGACATAGAATGTCCTTTGTATCTATATGTTCTTATGTCTAGTAGGGTAGGCCCATTTCCTTTTCTAGCGCGACTTGCTGCTTCTGATATAGCATCATGTACGGATTCAGGAAGCATACCATTAACAACTTTAGATGGCATGTCATACGAAAGACCAATCTTTGATAAGTCTGTTACATTTGTTGTTCTTTTTACAGAAGTTCCCATTGCATAATTATTGTTTTCAATAATAAACACAACTGGAAGTTTCCACATCATTGCCATGTTGAAGGTTTCATGCAGTGCACCTTGTCTCACCGCACCATCACCCATAGAAACAAAAGCTACATTTTTAGTACCGTTGTATTGCTCCGCAAAGGCTACTCCAGCGCCCATCGCTATCTGCGCACCAACGATTCCATGACCTCCCATGAAATTCTTTTCCTTATCAAAGAAGTGCATTGAGCCACCTTTACCTTTTGAACAGCCCGTTGTTCTTCCATATAATTCGGCCATAAGAACACGCGGGTCCGTTCCAAGAGCGATAGGGTGAGCGTGATCTCGGTAAGCGGTCATATGCTTATCTCCTTTTTCACATGCGCTTGCAGTGCCGGCAACTATAGCCTCTTGTCCTATGTACAAGTGACAGAAACCACCAAATTTTTGTTGAATGTAAAGCTGACCAGTTTTCTCTTCGAATTTCCGAATCAAAAGCATGTCTTTATACCATTTCACATAAGTTTCTTTAGAAAACTTAGGCTTCGCCATTTTCTTTGTTGCTTTGGTTTTTGTTTTCACTGCCATAGGTACTGAAATTTTATTTGACAAATATAAGAAGGAATTTGAATTTTCACACTAAATGTTCAAATGACACTAAGTGTCTATTTTGACGCTTTCAATTGTATTGTTTTTCGCGCGAGTTATGGCATTAAAAACCAATATTATGCCAACCAATATAAAGGGAATACTTAGTAATTGTCCTGTATTGAGTGCAAGCACCTCATCTCTGGCAGTTTGTCCAACTTTGAAAAATTCTACAATCATTCTCGCTCCAAATATCATTATTAGAAAGCTTCCAAAGATAAAGCCAGGTTTTTTCCAAGCTTCTTTTTTCCAGAAAAGAAACATAAGGATGCCAAAAGCAACCAAATATAGTATGGATTCATAGAGCTGTGCAGGGTGTCTAGGCGTTGCATCAAAAGCTTTTATTGAGCTATTCCAATAATTATGAAATTTGAAAGCCCATGGGACATCCGTCTGGTGTCCCACAATTTCGTGATTCACTAAGTTTCCTAATCTAATAAATACCGCACCTATTGCTGTTGGTGCTGATATTCTGTCTAAAATCCACAAAAATGGCTTTTTCACTGTATATTTTGAGAATAGGTATAAACCCACAAGAATAGCGATAGCTGCGCCGTGACTTGCCAAACCACCTTCCCATACCTTGAAAATGTCTAGTGGATGCGAAAAATAACCTTTAATCATGCGTCCATCAACAACTTCATCGTAATAAGGTCCATAGAAAAGAACATGTCCTAATCGCGCACCTACAATTGTTCCGATCACCATGTACATTACTAGTTTATCAAGAACCTCATCCTTAATACCCTCTTTTTTGAACATCTTTTTTACCACGAAGTACCCTAGGACTAATCCTGTCACAAAAAGAATTCCGTATAGGTTAGGTGTTTTCCACCCTGGTATGATTTCAGGACTCATAGTCCAATCGATAGCTAAAATCATAGTTTTTATTTTGGTTGGCTAAAGGTATAGGTTTTAACCTTTGTTTTTAAAAGTCAAATGGTCTGCACGCCCTTTTTTGAAAATTTTATTGCTGTTATTAACTCCTTTTCGCAATTCTTTTTGTTTTTCTTTTGGTAAATGGTATATTTCTTGACATTCCGAAGAGCAGCAGTTATCTAATTTTTCTCTACATGAATCACACTGAATAAACAACAAGTGACAAGCGCTATTGAGGCAATTTGTATGTGTGTCTGCAGGAGTGCCACAGAGGTGACAAACTGCGATTATTTCATCTGTAATTCGTTCTCCTCTTCGTTCATCGAAAACAAAGTTTTTACCTCTAAACTTATTTGTAATCCCTTGTTCTTTAACATCTCGAGCGTATTTTATGATTCCTCCTTCAAGCTGATGAACATTTGGAAAACCCCGATGCTTGAACCATGCTGATGCTTTTTCACAACGTATGCCGCCTGTACAGTACATCACAATATTTTTATCCTCATTGCCTTTGAGAATTTCTTCTTCTATTTTAGGAAGTGAATCTCTGAACGTATCGACATCAGGCCTTATGGCTCCCTCAAAATAACCAACTTCAGTTTCATAGTGATTTCTAAAATCAATCAGTAAGGTATTGGGGTCACTCGTTAGTGTGTTAAATTCCTCCGCATTTAAGTGTTTACCTTTTTTTGTTACGTCGAACGTTTTGTCATTGAGTCCATCAGCCAAAATTTTATCTCTAACCTTAATTTTAAGTTTTAAAAAAGGAAATTCGGCTTCTGACTCATCGACAGCGAAATTTAATCGAATACCATTAAGAAATTCAATTTCATTCAACTCATCCCTAAATTGGCTAATGTTTTTTGTGGGTACTGCTATTTGTGCATTAATGCCTTCAGATGCGATGTAGGTTCGTCCTACAACATTTAGTTTGGACCACATTAGAAATAAATGGTCTCTGAATAAGTGAGGATTTGAAATTTGGGCATATTGGTAAAAGGAAATGGTCATGAATTCATGTCCTATTGCTCTGAGCTGTTCTTCAAGTTCCTCCTTATTTAATTTGTTCCACAGTTGCATGCTATGTTGTATTAAATAATTCGCAACAAATGTAAGGGCTATTTCGAAATATAAAAAA
>JAKMFD010000095.1 GCA_022425625.1 Crocinitomicaceae bacterium
GGTGACTATGACCCCGAAGAAACGGATGCCGCTCATCCAAAATATATAGTAGGAAGAGATGCCGTGTTAAAAAATGGTGGTCGCGTAAAAACAATTGACTTAGTTGAGGGGTTTTCAACAACTTCGGCCATCGAAAAAATGAAGCAGTAATTAACCCCCGCCTTTAATACCTATCTTCTCCTCTGATGCCTCCGCTTCTTTTTGCTGCTGCTCCTTCAGCTTTTCGAGTGCTTGTTTGAGTTTAGATGGTTTCTTTTTAGGTTTTTCTTCATCAGGCTTTTCCCCTTCTTGAATGGAAGAATCTTTTATCTCTGAATCCTTCGTAGTTGGCTCCCAGTTTATTTTAATATCTTCTTTTGGCTTCTCTTCGGGGATGTACTCTTCCACCGTTGTATCATTCTTAAATGCACCAAACTCAGTTTTTAGCATCTCCTTAATTTGTTTCTTTTCCTCTTGACGGTATTCTTGTGTGCTTTTTTTCTTTTGTTCTTTGTCCCATTCTAAAATGGGGTTTTCAAGTGTTCCATACATTTTTAAGAACAATCGAATGCCGGAGCCGTCATCAATCACTTCTCCAAACTCACTATTCTTTTCAGATGCAATAAGGTCTCTAAACTTAAAATCAAATCGGTAGTCGATTACATTATCGAAAGAATGTGTACCAGAAATATTCATGTCTAACACTGACGATGCTATTTCCATTTTAGGCATGGTAACTAAGCTGTTTTTAATAGTGATGTTATTCTCAAGACTTGCAAAAGCAACATCTTTTAATCGTTCCTCTAATAACCTCATGTTCTTTTTACCTAGAATATATTTCGCAGGGCTATCCTTTACGCTTTTGGCAATGTCATCCATAATCCCCGCATTTTTTATGTTACCATTTGAAATCCTCAGGTCAATGCGACTGTCTATTGTAGGGTAATCAAGGCCATTTTGAAGATCAAACATCCCCTCGAAGGAAAGCTTAAGAGACGCGCTACCCTCAATGTTTTCAGCAAGCAATACGCTTTGGTAAAAGTTGTCCCATTCTTGGAATGCCGTTTGAATGTTTATTGAAGCAGTATTTCCATTAAGTGACATTTTAAAACGTTCTGGTTCCAATTCATTAATTCGAAGGGTTCCTTTAATTCTACTCCCCGAATTAAGAATAGAAATCCGTTTAAAATTCAAATCTCTCCCTGCTATCAAAAGTTCGCCCTCTACATTTTGAAAATCATGCTTTTCATAATTTAGGTTTTTGATGTCTACAAACAGTTTTCCTTCAATATTATCGGGAAGGGCAAAGGTCTTTTGTTGTACTTTTTTTTGTGCCTTAGAAGTAGAACCTAAATCAGTTATCAGAATTTGCGATGCTTTTAAAGCTAAATCCACATCTAACATTTCATCATTGTAGAGATAATTAAAAACATTTGATACTGCTCCGGCAAGCGACATGTCTGATTTATTAACCTTTAAATCAAAATTATTTACACGAATACTTTGCTTGGTGAACTCTAGTTTCCCGTTTGCCTTTTCGAATAACCTTTTATCATCCTTGAGTTTTACGGCAACATCATCAAAGCTTACGACACCGGTGCAACGCTCTAAAACCATTCTTTGCGACTTTGTGTTTTGAACCGCCATAAAATCAGTAGACACCTTCAGAAACCCATTCACTTCATCTATTGAAGGAAACTTAAAAATCCGATGAGCTGATTTTAAATTAATCTTTCCGTTGGCTGAACCTGTCCATTTTGGATTTGAAAAATCCAAAATAGATAACGAACCTCTGAATGGCCCTGTTTCAGAATTTAAACTAATATTCTCCAAGACCAACTCTTCTTTACTAGAATTCTCCTTTACATAGTGCCCTTTCAGCTGAATGTTACGAAGTTGGATATTCTCTATTGGTTCTCTCAGCTGGCCATCATTAATGGAAAAATGACAATTAATGTTCATCGGTGACGTACTAGCAGTTCCACCATAAATTTTTAAATCAAAATCTAATAGCCCTTTTCCTTGAAACTCGTTTAGGGTTTCTTTTGATCCCTGTAACGTTAATTTTTCTACCGCATCTGTAAGCTGAATCGATTTAGACGTGATATTAAAAAGTAAGCTGTCTGCATCAACGTGACCATCTATTTCAAAAGGAAGGCCTCCAATATTTATTACTGCTTTTGGGATACTTGTTTCTTCTTTAGCCTTATCAATGCTGAGCTTCAGGTCAAACTCAAGAAGTTGATTCTTAATTAAAGAAACCCCTGAACTCTTTGCCTGAAGCACTTGAATATTTCCAGTGGTCAACATTTCAAATTGGCTTTTCGAAAGCTCTCCAGATAAAGAAACCAAATTAACATAGCTACGGTAATCTTGATGTGTGACCTGGTTTTGATACCGTACATGCATCTCCTTGAGCTTAACGGCTTTTAAGGCGAGTTTAAAATCTGAATCATTGCCATCCTTCGAATCCTTGATTATGTCAAAATTTTCTTTACCCAAAGAATCAACGATGAGGTTAAGTGACCCTTTGGTAATATTTATTTGTTTAAGCTTGTAATCCCCATTAATTAAATCAAGAGGATTAAATCTCAAATTGAATTTTTCACTGATTAAAAGGTCGCTTTTCATAAGCTTCCCAGGGATTTTAACATCTAACAGATCAATGGATATGTTTGGAAAACTTGACCAAAATGCAAACTCAACCCTATCTACAGTCATGGGCACCTCTAGGTTTTTATTCAACTCATCTATAGCCTTACTTATAATTTTATCCTGCAAAAGGTAAACTGAGATGCTTACAATTACAAGTAGCGCCATACATACAATGGAAAACCATTTGAAGATCTTTTTTGCCTTTGCTTTCATTCCCCTCTAAATTAAATGCATTCCCTCTACCCTTGAAGGAATGCACCCGCTAATTATCAACTCTTCTTTGTGAGTTCGTAACACGTTTTGAGCATAATTATTTTAAAGCAATAACTATTCCGTTCTTTTGTTCAGTTTAAAAAGTAATTCATGAATATTTAAGTTGAAAAGAACAAATACTGCGCATAATTGTAAGTAATTCAATTAAATTAGCCCGCTTAAACAAATTTGCACTGCAACAAAATCGGGACAAACCAAAAACAAACTATGGAAGGAGTAGGAATTGATGATATTGCCGTTTATTTTCCCAAGCTACATTTTAGAATAGAGGACTTTGCTAATTTTCGCAATTTAGATTTCTCAAAGCTAAATAAGGGACTTGGACTTGAATCTATGTCCATTCCTGATGTTCATGAGGACCCGGCAACGATGGGTGCGAATGCTTGTCTGAGGCTTATTGAAAGAAATCAGCTCAATCCAAAAGATATAGGGCGTATTTATCTTGGTACAGAATCTGCTCTTGATGGAGCTAAGCCGACTGCAACATACATTGTTGAAATGTTAGAACAAAAATATGGTGACGGAAGCTTCAGTCATTGTGATGTTACTGACATAACGTTTGCCTGTGTCGGAGGTGTTGACGCCATGCATAATACCTTAGATTGGGTGGCCCGTGGAGGTGCTGAGAATAGGCAAGGCATTGTTGTTTTCTCTGATGATGCTAAATACGATTTAAATTCACCAGGAGAATATACACAGGGCGCAGGTGCTGGAGCGATGCTCATTAAGCAAAACCCGAGACTAATGATAATAGAAGACATTTGGGGTGTCGCTACGAACCCTGTTCATGACTTCTTTAAACCTAAGAGAAAGTTAGCACTTATTGATATGGTTCAAGAAGTAATAGATCTTGCCAAAGAGACTGGGGTCGCCATACCTCATGATGTTGCTGAAAAAATAGTAGCACTTATTCCTAAGTCTACTAAAAAAGACAACATCCTATTTCAAGAAGAAGCGCTCACAATTCATAAAGACACTCCGGTTTTTGACGGTCAGCTGTCGAACAGATGTTACACAGAGGCAGTCAAAGAGGCATTTATTGACTTTAAATCAAAAATTAAACAGCATACGAATAATGAAGAAATAATTACGGCTTCGTGGCAAAGAATTGTGGTGCACCTGCCTTATGCATTTCAGGGTAAAAGAATGTTTCCAGATATATTCATGATGGACCGTATACATACTGATGAGGGGAATGCCATTGTCAAAGAAATAGGTACGGACCCGTCTCTTGACATTAACCATATGAAAAGCTTGACTCCTGAGGAACAAGAAAAAGCAAAAAATGCTTACCGTAGACTTATTTCTAAAACATCACAATACCAACATTTTACAAAAGAAAAGATAGAAAAAACGCAAAAAGCTTCAGCCTTAGTAGGCAATCAATATACAGGTTCTATTTTTCTAGCCTTAATGTCTACGCTCGAAATTGATTTGAATGATCAAACAGATTTAAACTACAAAAAAATTGGTTTTTGCGCTTATGGAAGTGGGGCTAAATCAAAAGTTTTTCAAGGAATACTGCAGCCTGGATGGGATAAAGTAGTGAAAGAGTTTCATTTGTTTGATAGATTATCAAAACGTATAGCAATTGATGCTAAAACTTATGAGGCACTTCACAGAGGGTTTCAAAAGAATTCTGTTGAATCCCCGGCCAGTGAATTTGTTTTAAAATCCATTGGGGGCAGTAATGTGTTACATGGTCACAGAAAGTATACATGGATAAATTAAAAAATACTTTTTTTCATAAGACTCTATATTTCAATTAATTAGATTTGTTTTTTTGTTTTTTTTTAAATTATTTCAAGGAAAAAAGAACAAAAGCACTAAGGTTTTGTTTAAACTTTTGAATTAAAAATTAAACAAAATGAAAACTAACTTTACTATTATTAAACACTTTAAACACATTTTTGGTGCTGCCGCTCTATTTTTGGCCTCATCATCTTTTGCACAAACAACGGTCTTTGACGTTATTGCCGGAAGTCCAGACCATAATTATTTAGAAGCTGCTCTTGTCCAAGAAGGGTTGGATGCAGTTTTATCTGATGGTTCTGCTGAATTTACAGTCTTTGCGCCAACAGATGCTTCTTTCGACGCTTTAGCTGCAGCGCTTGGCACGGACATCAACGGTATTTTGGCGTTGCCAAACTTAACAGATGTACTTACCTATCACGTTGTAGGAGCGACTGTTCCAGCCGCAGCGGTTACCAATGGCGCTATTGTTGATGCAGTATCAACGACCAACACATTGAAACTAACCAAAACTGCAGCAGGTAGCGTATACGCCAATCAAGCAATGGTTGTTGCTGCGGATTTAAACGCAGACAATGGAGTTGTGCACGCAACAGATGGCGTATTGTTACCGTTTGAAACAGTTGTTGACGTTGCTATCGATAATGGTTTTACCTCATTGGCAGCATCTGTAATATATGCAGAGCTCATGCCTGTTTTAACAAATCCTTTAGCTTCTTACACTGTATTTGCACCAACAGACGAGGCCTTTGAAGCATTAGCAGCGTGGGTAGGCGTATCAGTAGCTGACCTCCTTACAGAAGCAGTTACACCTCCAGAATTTTTAGCAGACGTTCTTGCTTATCATGTTTTAGGTGCACCTGTACTAGCAGCTGAGTTGTCAAATGGAGCCATTGTAGCTCCAGTAAGCCAAACGAATACGCTTAAGGTAACCGTTAAAGGTTCAGGCGAAGCGTTTGTAAATCAAGCTCAAATTACTGCAACTGATATTGCATGTGACAATGGCGTGGTTCATGTCTTAGATGGTGTTCTCATACCATTTGAAACTGTAGTTGACGTGGCTATTGATAACGGCTTTTCTACACTTGCAACTGCAGTTATTACCGCAGAATTATTACCAGCATTGTCAGATCCTTACAATTTGTTCACTGTTTTTGCACCAACCAATGATGCATTTGATGCTCTAGCAACTGCTTTAGACACAGACCTAGCAGGAATTTTAGCGCTGCCAAATCTTGCAGATGTGCTATTGTATCATGTTGTTGCCGGACCTGTAACGGCTGCAGATTTAGTGGATGGTCCTGTACCAACGCTGAATGGAAGTGATGTTGTAGTTGATTTAACAAATGGTGTTATGATCAATGATGCAATGGTAACTACAGCTGATGTCTTTTCCGATAATGGTGTTGTGCACATCATTGATGGTGTTCTTCTTCCTCCAAACTTAGGCGTTAATGAAATGTCGAACACCCCTATTGAAGTTTATCCGAACCCTGCGGTAAACTCTATTCAGTTTAGTAGTGATGAAACATTTGATTTCTCAATCGTGAATACTTTAGGACAAGTCGTTTCTAATGGAAAAACTTCGAACCAAAATATATCAGTATCAGATTTAAAAGACGGTATGTACACGCTCGTATTAAGTAATGCAGCAGGTACTAAAACCAGCAAGTTTTTCAAAAAGTAGTTGAACTTTAGTGATTAGCATAAAAGGGGGCTTCGGCCCTCTTTTTTATTGCGCTTTATTTTTCGCTATGCTTCCTTTGAGTATCTTTGAATCATGCGCACAAGCCATCAATTTCCTGTACGCCTAAATAAATACTTGAGTGAAGTTGGCTTCTGTTCAAGAAGAGAGGCCGATAAACTAATTGAACAAGGACGAGTTACACTTAATGGTATAAAACCTGAGCTCGGAACTAAAGTTCAGGAGCAAGACTCTGTTGAGGTAGATGGAAGATCCATTTCTAAAAGAACAGACAAGCATGTTTACCTTCTATTCAATAAACCAATTGGGATTGTTTGTACCACAGATACACGAGTGGAAAGAGACAATATTATTGATTATATCAATTATCCCAAACGCATATTTCCCATAGGAAGATTAGACAAACCAAGTGAAGGGTTGATCTTCCTTACAAATGATGGAGACATCGTCAATAAAATTTTACGGGCAAGAAACGGACATGAAAAAGAATATATCGTAAGGGTGAACAGATCAGTTACTTCTTCTTTTATACAAAAAATGTCAACTGGTATTCCAATCCTCGATACGGTTACCAAACCCTGTAAGGTTAAAAAATTAGGCCAAAACGAATTTAGCATTGTTTTAACACAAGGGCTCAATAGACAAATTCGGCGGATGTGTGAATTCCTTGATTATCGCGTAACCAAATTACAGCGGGTCAGAATTATGAATATTGAGCTTGATCTTCCGGTAGGTAAATGGAGAGAATTTACTGAAGATGAACTCAAAGGGCTTAATTTGCTTCTAGAAAGTTCACAAAAGACGAATTGATGAGTCTTATAACCCTCAATAAAATCAGGTTTTCCTTTATCTTTGCACATTATAACGAATTATCGCATGAGTAACAACGAATTGTCAGAACAAGAAATTCAGAGAAGAGAGTCTCTGAATAAGCTGAGATCATTAAATATTGACCCTTTTCCCGCACCATTATACCCTGTAGATGCACTGTCTAGTGAGCTGCTTCAAAACTATGAAGAGGGCAAAGAGGTCTGTCTTGCAGGCCGCATGATGAGTAGAAGAATAATGGGCAAGGCCTCGTTTGCTGAGCTACAGGACTCTGAAGGCCGCATTCAAATCTACTTAAACAGAGATGAGCTCTGTCCTGGTGAGGATAAAGCTTTATACAATACCGTTTTTAAAAAGCTTTTAGACCTTGGTGACTTTATAGGTATAAAGGGTACTGTTTTTAAAACTCAGGTTGGTGAAACATCTGTAAATGTTAAGGAACTCACTCTGCTAAGTAAATCCATAAGGCCACTACCCTTTCCAAAAACGGATGCAGAAGGAAAAGTTTACGATGCATTAACGGATCCGGAAACAAGATACAGACAGCGTTATGTCGACCTCGTTGTAAATCCACATGTAAAAGAAACTTTTATCAAGCGTTCAAAAATAATCGCTTCTATGCGAGCGTTTTTGAATAGCAAAGAATACTTAGAGGTTGAAACGCCAATATTACAATCTATTCCAGGGGGAGCTGCAGCAAGACCATTTATTACACATCACAACGCCTTGGATATTCCATTATATCTAAGAATCGCTAATGAGCTCTACTTAAAAAGACTAATTGTAGGCGGTTTTGATGGCGTGTATGAATTCGCTAAAGATTTCAGAAATGAAGGAATGGACCGCACACACAATCCTGAGTTTACGCAAATGGAAATTTACGTTGCGTACAAAGATTACAGGTGGATGATGGATTTCACGGAAGAGATGCTTGAAAATATATGTAATGACGTTCTAGGCACCACTGATGTCCAAATTGGAGAAAACAAGGTGAGCTTTAAAAGACCTTTTAAAAGAATATCCATGATTGATGCTATCAAAGAACATACGGGTATTGACATTTCTGCTATGAATGAAAATGAACTCCGTGAAACCTGTAAAAAAATTGATGTTCCTGCGGATGAAAGTATGGGTAAAGGGAAATTAATCGATGAAATATTTGGCGAAAAATGTGAACACCTATACATACAACCTACCTTTATAACTGACTACCCTGTCGAAATGTCCCCTCTGTGTAAAAAACATCGTGACAACCCTGAGCTGACGGAACGATTTGAACTTATGGTAAATGGTAAAGAATTGGCGAATGCGTACACAGAGCTTAATGATCCGATTGATCAAAAAGCTCGTTTTGAGGAACAAGTGAAGCTTGCTGAAAAAGGTGATGACGAAGCAATGTTTATCGACCAGGACTTCGTCAAGTCTCTCGAATACGGGATGCCCCCTACATCTGGTATGGGAATCGGTATTGATAGACTTTGTATGTTTCTAACCAATAACTCTTCTATTCAAGAAGTTTTGTTTTTCCCACAGATGAGACCTGAAAAAAAAGAGGTCAAAATTGACCTTACTGAAAATGAAAAATTAATTCATGACTCCCTCAAAAATCATGAACAAATTGCATTGGCTGAGCTTAAATCTCAATTTGACTTTAGTAATAAGGCGTGGGATACTGCCATGAAAGGATTGGCAAAGAAAAACCTTTTGAAGGTTTCGAAAGAAAATGACGAGTTATTGGTTCGTCCTATCTAATTTTTGTGACGTTTTCTTGAGTGTATAAAATCTATGCATACAAAATATATGAGGAAAACTAATACAAGAAATAAATACAAAAAACACCGATGTATTGGCCTCAAAGGTGGCTGATGGATTCAAAAAGAAAATAAAAAACAAGACCATCGCTCCTAAATTAAAAGGTAGGGCATTCTTAAAAAGAGAAACATCACTTTCACCGAGCGCTTGTTTTAAATGACTCCACCCTTTATAGCTGTGATGAAAAATAAAATATATCCCAAAAGATATTACTAACGGCATCCACTGGCTTAGGAATAAAAAAGCCAATAAAAATATCCATTGCATGCTTTTATTATAGCTGGCTATTACAAAGGATAGTGCTAAGGTTGCCAAAAAGATGTCTTTAGGGTTTACGTATATATCTATAGCGCCAGCCCCAAGAAGGCTCAAAACACCATTTAATTCTGGTAAATGAGAGGCAAAAAGACCAATAAAAAATAGCACCCCCCAGCACAAACCTATTACCGGTGAATATATTTCCCACTCTTGGGTGTCTGTTTCTCCAAAATGCCAAGCAGAATAGAGGATAAAACTGAACACCGCAATTCCAGGGGAAAGAACCCAAAGAACATATACCATTGCCATTAGACCCAGGTATTTAATCACAAAAGGGAGCGTAATACGTTTGGTTTTCGATAAGGCTTCTGTCATATGGTC
>JAKMFD010000119.1 GCA_022425625.1 Crocinitomicaceae bacterium
AAATAGGCTACAGCTACGATATTACTGTTTCTAAGTTAGGAAACGGAATATCTGGTGGTTCCCATGAGGTTTCCCTAGGTTTTAATCTAAAGTGTAGAAGAAAACCAAGAAACTTTAGAAAGATATCCTGTCCGTCATTTTAATGAGAGAAATATATCGGAAGGATATTTACTGATTTTTCATAGTATGGGCTTCGCTGGTAAATAAAATAAAGCTGCTCCCATTCTGATTCACGAAAACTTTTATCATCTTTAATTCGGCGCTTGTATGCCTGATTTAATTCTGGATCATTTAATAAAATCTCTTCAATTTTATCAATAAAAATATAACTTGAAAAGTGTTCCTTTTGCTGAAGGTAGCTGTCAAAAAAATTCCAGCTCAAATAGGAATCTTCACTTTCCGGCTGAAGCACGGCATGAATAAAAGAAGAAGCGAATTGATTTGCTCTAATATGATAGTCTCCCTGTTTCAATTTCACTTCACGCACACTTCGTTTTATTTTGACATCGTTCAATCTAAAATGACCTTCGTAAGGCTTTTCTAAAGGGCTATAGTCAATAACTTCAAAAACCCCAAGTTTCATTACAGTATCGGATTGTATTTTTTCCATTTCTACTTTATTTGCCTTAAGTCTTTTGATCACATCCCGCTCTTGTCGTGCAACATAATACGAATCTGGAACTTCTATTTTTCCAGTAGCTTTATATTGACTGTAATAAGGGATGTAACGGTTAAATTTTATATCGCTATCATATTTAAGACGCTTTAGTCTTGTGATTTCATGCCTTGGAAAGTGATGTCTATAACCTTTAAAAAAAATAGAGTCTATTTGTGATGTAGAGACATAATTGTATCTGAAAAAACGTGCATGCTTAGCATCCAAAATAGCTTCTCCTCTAGCCTTTTCTATTAAACCTTCATGACGACCAACCCATTTAATAAGCTCTTTCATAAATGCTAGTGTCGCCACCACTCTCTCAGGAAATGGCTTTAACATATGGGTCTCAACCGTAAAACTAAGGGTTTGAAAAAGATTTGTATACCCCATAGAATAACGCGGTAAATCATTGAATGACTGCATCCCATCATCAGGGGTTTTACCTTTTAAATCCACATAAGGAAATAGATCCAACGAATACCCTTCAGAAAGCCCCTTTGAGAGCTCCGGAATTAGACTTTCATTTTTAAGCTTTTCTAAAGACTCAGACAGCCTGCCATTTAAAGTACTGATATAGGTCAAAGTATATTGATAATCAGCACCATTTGAAACATGATTATCCACAAATACATCTGGATTTAAAGCATGAAATAATTTTGTAAAAACAAAAGAGTTTTTTGCATCCATCTTTATAAAATCACGATTGAGGTCTAAATTTTGAGCATTACCACGAAAACCATAGAACTCAGGCCCGTTCTGATTTGCTCTACTTGTAGATGAACGATTAAGCATACCCCCCACATTATAAGCCGGGACAAATGCTACAATAGGCATACTCTCTAGAAGTTGTCTATCCGCTATTAACTCCTCTAACCAGATCAAACACGCATTAATTCCATCTGGTTCCCCTGGATGAATGGCATTATTAAAAAGTATCGTTGTTTCTTTTCTGGCTTTTTTAAATGTTTGCAATGAATCTTGCGCACCATTGACAATGCACAAATAAATAGGAAGTCCATAATCTGATTTCCCCATATTATAAAGTTCAATAAAGCCGTGAGTTTCGGAGACTCCTTTCAAATATCCAATAAGTTCATCATAACTTGGAGATGTATTGGATGACCAATTATTTTGAGAAAAAAGAGACGATGCACTCAGCAGACAAATAAAAAAAAACTTATTCATGGAGATTACAAATGTTTTACTTTAACAAAGTACTGGTTATCGGAACCTACAGATAAGAAATAATGTCCTGAATCAAGCTGTTGAATGTCTATAACACCATTACAGCCAATTACACCAGTCTTAGCAATAATACCATTTATCCCTTTGATGGTGTACCTCAATTCTCCTAAACAATCTAAATCTAAGTTCAATACATCTGAACTAGGGTTTGGATGTAGAATAAAATCTTTTATTGATTCTTGTATCAGCGAACTAGAAGCACATTCAATATTGGTTTCAAATGCAGATGCAGCGCTTGATTCAGCTAAAAGGAACTCACAATAGCAAGGAGATTCGGACAAATAAGTTTTCAACCATGACAAGGCATAAATCCCTGTATCACCATTTGCGCCTGAAGGTCCATTAGCAGCGGCGTGTCCACCATTTATAATTTCGAAAAATAATTTATCTGTTGTTTCTGGTGTGCCTTCATAATGCATATAACCATATTCCTCTGAATTTGCGATATCATCGTTTTGCCCTGTAAAAATAAGCACCGGTACATCATGAATGATATCTTCAGCTTGAAAACCATTAAGGTCTAACCAGGGACACAAACATATAACTGCTTTCAATGTTGGATCTAAAGATGCTGCAAGCTGCGCACCACCACCACCCATTGACCAACCAGAAACGGCAAAACGATCTTCGGATAGTTTTCCAAATAGTGGAGAATCAATTCTTGTATTTTCCTCTTTTATTGTTTCAATCGCATCCAATAAAGCTAGAGCTCGAGAATCGGGCCAGTCCGCACATGGATTATTTGTTCCTAAAGTAATCGCTACAATGCCATGAGAGGCATAAAAAGGTCCCCAATCCTGTATGTCTGTCTCTACACCGCAATAACCTGGAACAATCGATATCCCTGCATAAGGAGGCACCGCGTCAATAGGATAATAAATAGATGCTCCATTGTAATCAGGACCATTTCGAATTGGGTCAATCCCTTCTACTAAAACTCCAAAGTCAAACGGACCGGGGTTTGTAATAGATTCAAGACTAACATTTTCACACTGAGCAATTCCATGAATGCCGCAGATGAAGAATATAGTAAATAAGAATATCTTGTTCATTTAATTTTTGTTTCTAAAATACAAGAATAAAATGACCCGGAAACGATGTAATACCTATCACCATGAAGATATTAATATTGATCGAATTTTGTCGAGCATTGAAATTGTTACAGAATAATGATTTGTTACGTATAATTCATAAATAAAGCACTTTGAATGAACCTTTAAAGATTCTATTTTTTGTTCGTAATTTTGTAAGGTGCGTATTGATATTTTAACATTACTTCCAGAATTGCTTGAAGGCCCCTTTTCAGCATCTATTATGAAACGGGCACAAGACAAAAAACTTGTTGAAATTCATTTTCACAACATTCGAGATTATGCGACCAACAAGCATAAAAACGTTGACGATTATCAATATGGGGGCGGTGCAGGAATGGTCATGAGTATTGAGCCAATAGTCAATGTTATTGAAAAACTTCAGAATGAAAGAACTTATGACGAAGTGATTTACATGACTCCTGACGGCGTGCTTCTTGAACAGGCAATATGCAACGATCTATCTCTGAAAGGCAATATCATTTTGCTTTGCGGACATTACAAAGGTATTGATGAGCGAATACGAGAGCACTTTATCACTAAAGAAATCTCCATAGGTTCTTACGTACTTTCGGGCGGGGAAATTGCCGCTGCAGTTTTAACTGACGCTGTAGTAAGGCTACTGCCGGGAGTGTTAAGTGATGAAACCTCTGCGCTCACAGACAGTTTTCAAGACAATTTATTGTCTCCACCCGTCTACACTAGACCTCCTGAATTTAGAGGTTGGAAAGTACCTGAGGTACTTTTGTCGGGAAACTTTCCTAATATTGAAAAATGGAGAGAAGATAAAGCGCTAGAAAGAACAAAAGATAGACGCCCCGATTTACTCAATAAAACGCAATAACTTTAATAATACTTATTGGCTTTTTGAAGAATGAATTTGATTAAATTTGCGCCAAATTATCTCATATTATGATCCAGCTTTCAGAACGTTTAATGGCAATGGAGGAATCCGCCACAATTGCAATGTCCAGAAAAAGCCGTGAGCTTAAAGCTCAGGGTAAAGATGTAATATCCTTATCCTTGGGGGAACCTGACTTTAATACCCCTCAATTTATTAAGGATGCTGCAACCAAGGCTATGGATGATAATTTCACTAAATACATGCCTGTTCCAGGCTATGATGATTTACGGGAAAGTATTTCAAAAAAATTCAAACGAGATAATAATTTACATTATGATACGGACCAAATTGTAGTTTCAACAGGAGCAAAACAGTCTATTGCTAATGTTGTACTGACTCTCATCAATCCGGGCGATGAAGTCATTATACCTGCGCCATACTGGGTTTCCTATATTGAAATTGTCAAGGTTGCCGGTGGCGTTCCCGTTATGGTGAATGCTGGAATTGAAAAAGATTTTAAGATTACTGGTAAAGAATTGGAAGAAGCAATTACAACACGTACGAAGCTTGTGATTTTTTCTACTCCTTGCAATCCAACTGGTTCTGTTTACAGTAAAGAAGAACTTCAAGACTTAGCCAATTCTATAAAAAAACATCCTTCTCTTATTGTTCTTTGTGATGAGATTTATGAGCATATAAATTTCGAAAGCAAACATGAAAGTCTTGCACAATTTGAAGAAGTTTATGAACAGGTAGTAACAGTTAATGGTGTTTCTAAAGCATGGGCGATGACTGGTTGGCGTCTCGGATATATTGGTGCTCCTAAAAAAATTGCCGGCGCTTGCACAAAAGTTCAAGGACAATTTACATCGGGAACTTCTAGTATCACACAGAAGGCTGCAATTGCAGCAATGGAAGC
>JAKMFD010000146.1 GCA_022425625.1 Crocinitomicaceae bacterium
AGGTTCAGAAAATCCACGATGAATTTATTGAGAATACTATCTCTAATTTTTATGTGCCTTTTGGGATTGCGCCCAACTTTTTGATTAACGATGAGATTTTTTGTGTGCCAATGGCTATTGAAGAAAGCTCTGTTGTCGCAGCAGCTGCAAAGAATGCCACTTTTTGGATGAACAGAGGAGGGTTTAAAGCAGAAGTGATTTCTACCACTAAGGTAGGGCATGTACATTTTGCCTGGTACGGAGAATACGAGACACTACTCAGCTTCTTTGAATCCATAAAGCTCAAGTTTATTGAACAAACAAATGACCTCACGGAAAACATGCGTAAGCGTGGGGGAGGGATTCTCGACATACAGCTTATCAACAAGACAGATGACGAACCGAATTACTATCAGCTGATGGCGAAGTTTGAAACCTGTGAGGCAATGGGTGCCAACTTCATTAATAGTATTTTGGAGGAGTTCTCAAAAATCTTACAAGGCGAACTTGAAAACAGTGAACTAACTGAGCCCGATAAAAAGATTATGGTCATCATGTGTATTTTAAGTAACTACACACCAGAATGTTTGGTACGCGCTGAAGTTTCGTGTCCTATTGAGAGCCTTACAGAGGGAACATATCTCTCTCCAGAAGAATTTGCTAAAAAGTTTGAGCAGGCGATTCATGTGGCCAAGATTGAGCCCTACAGAGCAACAACGCACAATAAAGGGATTTTTAATGGTATTGATGCTGTTGTGATTGCAACAGGGAATGACTTTAGAGCCATTGAAGCTTGCGGACATACATATGCTGCTAAGGATGGTAGCTATAGCAGTCTAACACATGTGGATATTACAGATGGTAACTTCCGCTTCTGGATTGAAGTTCCAATGGCACTAGGAACCATAGGTGGTTTGACCGCCTTGCACCCAATGGTAAAGTTTGCACACCAATTGCTCGGCAAACCGAACGCAGCGCAGCTCATGAAAATTATTGCTTGTGTTGGCTTGGCTCAGAATTTCGGTGCCGTGCGCTCCCTAGTGACAACCGGCATCCAAAAAGGCCATATGAAAATGCATTTGCTGAACATCATCAACCAATTGGGTGGGACTTCTGAAGAACGTAAAATTATAAAGGACTATTTTTCAGATAAAGTGGTTTCTCACAAGGCCGTTGTAGATTATTTCTGTGCATTGCGCGGAATAACCCAAGAGGAGCTACAAAACCAAAACAAGTGAAAACATTTCGGGCTAATGGTAAGCTTTTAATAAGTGGCGAATATACCATCCTTGATGGAAGTTTGTCATTAGCGCTCCCTACACAGAGAGGGCAAGTGCTCCACTACAAATACATAAATCAAGATATACTTCATTGGCGAAGTCTGGATGTAAAAGGAGAAACTTGGTTTGAGGTAAAATTTAAAGGATCTGAATTAACGATTTTAGATAGCTCCGATGACAGAAAAGCGGAGATGCTTAAGAAAATATTACTCGCTGCAGCTAGGCTTTCTAACACAGAGAATGAACTCAGGGGGGAAGTTACAACAGCTTTAGAGTTTCCAACAGATTGGGGTTTAGGATCGAGCTCTACCTTACTGTGTTGTGTAGCGAAATGTTTTGAGATTGATCCCATGAAGTTACATTTTGAAGTAAGCAATGGCAGTGGGTATGATATTGCCTGTGGATTGAATGATTCGGCCATAACCTATCAACTCGAAGATGGTCTCGCGGAAGTAAATAAAATCAATTGGAAACCTAGCTTTCATAAATCCTTGTTTTTTGTTTACTTGAATAAGAAACAAAAGAGCAGCAGTGAGGTTAGTAAATACCAAGACAGAAAATCAAGTGTTAACATGAAGGAAGCCGTAGCATCGGTTTCGACCTTGACCCGCGCTATGCTAAATGCTCAGACTATCGAAGATTTCAATAAGGCCATGAACGATCACGAAATGCTCATGAGTAGTGTTTTAGGTTACCCCACTGTTAAGCAACTCTATTTCTCAGATTATAAAGGTGGTGAGCTTAAATCTCTTGGCGCTTGGGGTGGGGATTTTATATTAGCTACTGGAACAGCTGAGAATCGTGCTTATTTTGCAAAGAAAGGATATGCCGTGATTCATGAATTCGACTCTTTTATTCTACAACCAAAGATTTCATAAACACATTGTTAATAATTATAGCTGCGCGCTATTTTTCAACTTTACTTAAACCTTACATTTAACCAATGAGACAAGACGATTACACAGCTCAAGTTGCGTTGGTTCTTCCTGAGTCAGGAACAGTTGCTTGGGATAGTCCTTCAAATATTGCACTTGTGAAGTATTGGGGGAAAAAACCTGTACAGCTTCCAGCTAACGCATCTATTAGCTTTACGCTTAAGAATTGCTATACAGCTACCAAGTTGTCTTTTTCAAAAGCAGAAAAACGTAGCGTAAAAGTATTCGTTAATGGCAAGGAGCAATCATCCTTCCTAAAAAAGATTGAAATTTTCTTCAAGCGCATTGAAGACTATTGTCCATATGTCAAGAATTACGCATTTAAAATTGAAACTGAAAATACTTTTCCGCATAGTAGTGGTATTGCATCTTCGGCATCAGGTTTTAGTGCGCTTGCATTATGTGTATTGAGTATCGAACGGAAAGCAGCAGAGCTTTCTGATGATGACTTTTACAAGAAAGCATCTTTTTTGAGCAGGCTAGGGTCGGGGAGTGCATGTCGCTCTGTATATGGCCCGATGGGCGTCTGGGGAGAACATGCTAATTATGAAGGCAGTAGCAATGATTTTGCCATAGCATATGATGATATTCACGAAGTATTTAAAAATTATCAAGACACCATACTTTTGGTAGATAAAGGAGAAAAGAAGGTGAGCTCAACACTAGGGCATGACCTTATGAATGACCATCCCTTTGCTGTAAATCGTTTTGAAGAAGCAAGGAATCACATGATAGATTTACAGAAAATCCTCAAAGATGGGAACATTTTGGACTTTAATCGGTTAGTAGAGAAGGAAGCCTTGACACTTCATGCTATGATGATGACCTCTGATCCATATTTTATGTTGTTTAAACCTAACACCTTGAATATTATTCATAAGGTTTGGGAAAAGCGAGAATCAGAAGGTATTCCTTTTACGATTACTTTGGATGCAGGCGCAAACGTTCATTTGTTATATCCTGCTGAATACAAACAGGTTGCCTTAGACTTCATCAAAAATGATTTAATTGCTTACTGTCAAAATGAGCAGTATATTTGTGATGAAGTTGGAAATGGGCCGCTACTAAAAATGGAGCACTATGCTTAAAGAATCTTTGTACTACAGTAAAATTCTTCTTTTCGGAGAATATGGAATCATTCACGATTCAATGGGTTTATCAATTCCTTACAATGATTACAATGGGAAGCTTCTTTTCAATGCTTCGCTAGATGCGACTTCAAAAGACTCTAATCAAAAGCTAGAAAAATTTTTATTTCATCTTGAAGGTCTTGACGCTTTGGGCAAATTACCATGCGACTTGGATTTACAGAAGTTTAGAACAGACCTAGATAAAGGCATGCACTTTGATTCAAGTATTCCGCAAGGTTTTGGTGTTGGGAGCTCTGGGGCCATTGTTGCCGCAATCTATGACAATTACAGTAAAGATAAAATCGCCTCAGATGCGAACATGAGCAACGAGAAATTTATTGAGCTCAAAAAGATATTCGGAACCTTAGAGTCTTACTATCACGGCAAGAGTTCTGGTCTCGACCCATTGATTTGTTACTTGAACCTACCCGTCCTTATTAAATCAAAAAGTGAAGTTGGAACCGTAGGACTCCCAGACACTTCAACAGGTAAGGGAGCGATATTCTTAATGAACACGGGCACAACTGGAAAAACTCAACCACTTGTACAACACTTTATGGAGCGTTGTAAAGAAGAAGGATTCCGTAAAATGCTAAAGGGACAGTTTAAGAAATACAATGACGCGTGTATTGATGCGTTCTTGAACAAGAAATCGAAACCGCTTTTAGCAAACATGAAAGGCTTATCCAAAATTCTCCTTGAGCATTTCAAACCAATGATTCCTCAGGTATACCATAAGTTATGGCAAGAAGGAATTGATTCTAACGCCTATTACCTAAAACTGTGTGGCTCTGGTGGAGGTGGCTTTATTCTAGGCTTTACTGAAGACATTGAGAAAGCGAAGTCTAAACTTCAAGGGTATCCATTAAATGTCATTCACAGATTTTAATACCGAAAAACCCTCTTTTAAATCTAAAAGAGAACGATTTGTAGTTAAAGCTCTAGCCATGCTTTCATTAGTCCGGTGGTACAATGTGTTTGTGCTTACATGTGCACTCTATTTAAGCTCAATGTATATGCTTAATTCATCTGTTTCAAAGGTTTATATATTAAAAGATATTTATTTGAATATGAATGTTTTAGGTATAGACTGTTTGCTAATGGCAGGCTATATCATTAATGGGTTTTATGACTTTGAAAAAGACATGATCAATCATCCAAAGCAAACAATATTTGGTAGAGTAGTCAGTAAATCCTTCTGTTTCAATAGTTATATCTTTCTTTTGTTTTTAGGGTTAGGATTGTCTTCTTTTTCAGGCTGGAAGGTTTTTCTGTTTAATACTGTATTTTCTTTTGGACTCTGGTTTTATTCACATAAACTACGCAAAAAGCCCTTGACAGGTGAGCTAGGAGCTACATTACTCACGGTTTCTCCTTTTGCCAGTATTAGTATTTACTACATGACCACAAATCTTACGATAATTCTATTCGTTGGTTATATTGCAGCTTTGACGTTAACAAGAGAGGTGGTTAAAAGAATGGTTTCTTTGAAGGGCGACCTGATTGTAGGGGAGAAAAGTATTCCTATCATTTTTGGGATTCGCCAGTGCAAGTACATTATATTATCTTTTATGATTGCTTCGATGGTTATGATTATAGTGTTGTTTCCTCAAATACTAAATCGTGATATTGCGTATTATTTCGGAGGGAGTTTTTTGATGATTTTTAGTTCTACATTTATCTTAAGAGCATCTAAAACACCCACTCAATTCGATCTGATTAATAATATTTACAAAGGACTTATTGTTTTGGCAATCGGATCAATATTTTGGTATTAATGGCCATAGTTGTGACGTCCAGACTCAGGAGTTTTTTCGAGGTGGATTCTCTTTTTTTGATAAATAAGTAACTCTTCTACATTCAGTT
>JAKMFD010000094.1 GCA_022425625.1 Crocinitomicaceae bacterium
TTTTACATCATCGCTAGATGTAACACCTGCTCCAGTCTTAACTCCTAGACCAGTCGTTACACGTTCTCCAGATGTAACACCTACACCGGATGTAACACCAGCGCCAGATGTAACACCAGCGCCAGACGTAACACCAACACCAGATGCAACACCAACACCTGATGTAACACCAGCGCCAGATGTAACAGCTATTCCAGATGTAACACCTACACCGGATGTAACACCAGCACCAGATGTAACACCTACACCAGATGTAACACCTACACCGGATGTAACACCAGCGCCAGACGTAACACCAACGCCAGATGTAACACCAACACCGGATGTAACACCAGAGCCAGAGGTAACACCAACACCTGATGTAACACCAGTGCCAGATGTAACACCAGCTCCAGATGTAACACCAGTGCCAGATGTAACACCAGCGCCAGATGTAACTACTCCGCTTCCGGTAATCGATAAATCTGGTTTAACCTCTATAGGCGATATAAATTTCTTGATAAATCAATCTGTTGTTCAATCAAAGTTCTATCCTGTGTTAAATGAAACTGCCAATTTACTAAAGTCGATGCCAGGAGCTAAAATTCTTATTGCTGGTCATACTGATATTACTGGTGATGAATCTTTAAATCAAAGATTATCTTTAAGACGTGCAAATTCAATAAAGAACTATCTTACTAAAAGAGGCATACCAGCGGAAAGAATAGAAGTTGTATCTTTTGGAGAGCTCAAACCTAAGTTTTTAAATACAACAGCGGCAGGACGTGCATTGAACAGAAGGGTAGAAGTCTATATAAAATAACTATAGAAATCCGAGTTCTAGCTTGGCTTCCTCGCTCATCATGTCTTTATCCCAAGGTGGGTCGAAAACGATGTCAACTTTAGAGCTTTTCACACCCTCTATTTCACCTACTTTGTCCTCAACCTCTTTCGGCATGGTCTCGGCAACAGGACAGTTTGGAGAAGTAAGCGTCATATCAATAGCTACATTTTTATCAGCATCTATTTTAACTTCATAGATGAGCCCTAGTTCGTATATATCCACCGGTATTTCAGGGTCAAAGATTGATTTCAAAACTTCAACGATAGTATTTTCTAATTCTTCCATTATACGTGTTTTAAGGCGTCCATTTTCATTCTTTTCACCATTCCTAACAATCCATTTGCTCGAGTAGGAGACAGGTGTTCTTGAAGTCCGATTTCCTTGATGAAGAATAATTCTTCCTTTATAATTGTTTCAGGTTTTTCTCCATTAAAAACTTTAATGAGTAATGCTATAATTCCTTTAGTTATAATTGCATCCGAATCTGCAGAGAAATTCATTACACTATCTGAAAAAGAAGAGTCTAGCCATACTCTAGATTGACAACCTTCTATAAGCTGTCGGTCATTTCTTTTTGCGGGAATAATACCTTCAATTTCTTTACCTAGTTCAATAATGAGCTCGTATTTGTCCATCCAATCATCAAAAACCTCGAAGTCAGCAATTATTGAAGCTTGTTTTTCTTTAAATGTACTCATGATAAAACTGTTATAGCCCTTCTTAAAGCATCCAAAAATAAGTCCACCTCTTCAACCGTATTGTAAATTGAAAATGAGGCTCGAATCGTACCTGGGATATTATAGAAATCCATTAATGGTTGGGTACAATGATGTCCTGTACGGACAGCTATACCTTGTTTGTCAAGAAGTGTACCTAAATCAAAAGGGTGAATAGATCCTACATTAAAGGAAACGAGACTTGTTTTTTCTGAGGAATTCCCAAAAACTTGAACATCTTCAATTTTCAAAAGCTCTTTTTCTGCATACTCCAACAGGGTTTTTTCGTAATCAAATGCACTTTTTCTATCGATGGATTCTATATATTCAATTGCCGTACCTAAGGCGATTCCACCGATAATATTGGGAGTTCCAGCTTCAAACTTAAAAGGAAGTTCATTAAAAGTCGTCTTTTCAAAACTTACATTTTTGATCATATCACCCCCTCCTTGGTAAGGCGGCATTTCTTCAAGGAGTTTTTCCTTGCCATAGAGGACGCCAATACCGGTTGGCCCAAATATTTTGTGCCCTGAAAATACGAAAAAGTCACAATTCAAGGAGCTGACATCAATGTCCCCATGCTGAATACTTTGTGCACCATCTATCAATACTTTGGCTCCAACTGCATGCGACTTGCTAATTATGCTTTCAATCGGATTTATCGTCCCAAGCGTATTTGATATGTGCGTAATTGAAACAAGTTTTGTTTTTTCCGAAAGTAATTGGTCAAACGCATCCATTATCAGGGTTCCATCTTTATGTATTGGTATTACCTTTAGTTGTAGCTTTTTTGAATCCGCAAGCAGCTGCCAAGGCACAATGTTTGAATGGTGCTCCATGGCACTGATTAAAATTTCATCACCTTCTTTGAGTAAGGCGCCAAAAGAGCTGGCAACAAGATTAATTCCATCCGTCGTCCCTTTTGTGAAAATTATTTCTTCCGATTTAGCGGCCCCGATGTATTTTTGAATTCGACTACGCGCATTTTCATAGTCTTGGGTAGCAACCTGACTTAAATGATGAACGCCTCGATGAATATTTGCATTTTCGTTTTCGTAATAGTCTCGTATGCGATCAATAACTATTTTAGGCTTCTGTGTTGTAGCAGCGTTGTCAAAATAGACCAATGGTTTATTGTGGATTTTCGTTTGAAGTATCGGAAAATCTGCTCTTATGTCGTGGATATAATCCGGTGTTGAAATCATTTTTAAATAGCTTTTACAAAATTACGCAAAGCAAACAGATTCCATGGTAGCAGAACTATTTATTTTGCTTTCATTTCAATGTAAGGAATTAAAACTTCCTCCATGGAAATACCACCGTGCTGAAAAGTATTGCCATAGTAATTAACAAAATGATTATAGTTGTTTGGGTAAACGAAAAAGTCTTGTTCTCTCGCAAATACAAATTCGCTGGACATTCTTTGTTTCGGAAGAAAACCATCTTGTGGATTATTGACAACAAAAACATCTTTGTCTTTATACCCCAATCCACGACCTACTTTATATCTAAGATTGGTGTTCGTATTTCTCTCACCCGCAATTTTGACAGGTTGATTAACTTTTATTGTTCCGTGATCAGTAGTAATTACCAAATTCATCTTTTCTTCTGCGGCTTGCTTAATAACATCTAATAGTGGTGAATGTTCAAGCCATGAAATTGTTAATGACCTGTATGCAGATTCATCATCCGCAAGCTCACGAATGACCTCCATTTCTGTACGAGCATGGGACAACATATCAACAAAATTATATACAAGAAAATTGACATCGTTTTCTTTTAGTTTATGAAATTGTTCAACAAGCTTTTTTCCAGCCTTAACGTTCGTGATTTTGTTATAGGACCAACGTAAATTAGATTTACCAAGCCTCTTTAAATTTGTTTCTAGAAGTTCTTTTTCGTAAAGGTTTTTACTTCCCTCATCCTCTTCATTTTTCCAATACTGAGGATATTTCTTTGCGATTTCTGATGGCATGAGGCCTGCAAAAAAGGCATTTCGAGCATATTGTGTCGCAGTCGGCAAAATCGAAAATGCAACCTCTTCATGTTCCTTAACATAATACTGATTAAACACGGGCTCTAATACTTTCCATTGGTCAAAACGAAGATTGTCTATAACTAGTACCAGTGTTTTGGTATTAGATTGTTTTTTTAAAATTCTTTCCTTTATAATGTTATGAATGAATAGAGGGCTTTCTTCGACTCCGTTTAACCAATCCAAATAATTGTTTTCTATAAAACTGCAAAATAGCTGATTTGCCTCTTTTTTTTGCATCTCAAATATTTCGCTCATTCCAGAGTCTTCGATTTTATCAAGCTGAAGCTCCCAATATACAAGTTTGGCATATAGCTCCTTCCATTCTTCAGCATCTAACCTATTGTTGAGTTGCATACCAAGCTGTCTGAATTCCTGTCTGTAATTGAGACTTGTTTTATCGCTTACCAATTGTCTTGCTTGAAGATTTTTCTTTAAGCTAATTAAGATTTGATTTTGATTTACAGGTTTTATGAGATAATCAGCAATTTTTGAACCAATTGCATCTTCCATTATATGCTCCTCTTCACTTTTTGTAATCATTACAACAGGAATGTTTGGTTTTAGCTCTTTAATACGAGTTAAAGTATCTAATCCAGAAAGCCCTGGCATATTTTCATCTAAGAAAACAATATCAAAGAATGATTCTTGCACTTTTTCCAGTGCATCAAGCCCATTCGTAACACCTTGAACATCATATCCCTTTGATTCTAAAAAAAGAATATGTGGTTTTAGAAGATCTATTTCGTCATCTGCCCAAAGTATATTTCCTGAATTAGTCATTCTTTTACGTTATTTTTGAGGTAATTATTAAAAGTAAACATTTGCAAGCGAATCGAAATCGAAACAACAAGAAGAAAATCATTAACGACCCAATCTATGGTTTTATTTCGATTCCCGATGAATTTATTTTTGATGTTATTGAGCATCCATACATGCAAAGGCTTCGTAGGATTTCTCAACTTGGTTTAAGTCATCTTGTATATCCAGGTGCAGTTCATACACGTTTTCAGCATGTTGTCGGTGCAATGCATCTTATGGGAAAAGCCATTAATGTGCTTAAAAATAAAGGATGTGAAATAAGTGATGATGAAAAAAGAGCGGTGCTACTTGCGATATTACTTCACGATATTGGACATGGACCATTTAGCCATGCGCTCGAGTTTGATATTGTAAAATCAGTTACTCACGAAGACATATCTGCATATTTTATCCAAAGTTTGGAACAGTCTTTTGGCTCAGACCTCAATCTTGCACTTAAAATTTTTGAGGATAAGCATGAAAAACCATTCTTGCATCAGCTTGTATCAAGTCAACTTGATATGGACCGATTAGATTATTTGAATAGAGATAGTTTTTTTTCCGGTGTAAGTGAAGGTATTATTGGCAGTGATCGTCTAATTGAGATGCTCGCTGTTCACAAGGGACAGCTGGTACTTGAGGAAAAAGGTATTTATTCTGTAGAGAAATTTATAGTAGCTCGAAGATTAATGTACTGGCAGGTGTATTTACATAAAACGGTTGTTGCAGCTGAGTATATGCTAATTTATGCTTTGAGAAGAGCCAAGTGGCTTGCTAGAAAAGGTGTTGATGTTTTCAGCAGTCCTGCATTATCTTTTTTTCTAAATAAAGACCTCTCGAAACAGGAATTTGAGAATGATAAAAGCGTGCTTGAAAATTTTGCCTCGCTTGATGATTACGATATACTGCAAAGCTTGAAGGTCTGGTCAAATCATACGGATGCAACGCTTAAATTTTTATCGTCATCTATTGTTAACCGTAAACTTTTTAAGATCGAGATCGCTAAAGAACCATTTTCACATAAATCGATTACTTCGGTAAAAAACAAATTGCTGTCAACTGGAGCATTTAGTGAAATGGATTTAAGCTATTTGGTTTTCTCAGATAAACTGGTCAACAAAGCGTATAACCAAAAATTTCAAAACATCAATTTGCTTATGAAAACAGGAGAAATAGTTGATTTGTCCGAGGCATCAGATAATTTGAATATCTCAGCACTTGCAAGACCTGTAGAGAAGTATTTCCTCTGCTATCCGAGATAAATTATTCTATTTTTAACTTACCCTCTTTCCAATCTTTAACAAGCTTCGCCCATGAGTATGGGTTTAATAAATTATTTACAGGAAGCTGTCCATTCGTATACAGCTTTGTGTTGCGTTGATTAGCTAGGAGTCCACTAGCTAATGAAGCGTCTGCATTGAGTCTTGCGGCAACAAATGCAAGAGATTCACCTGATAGCTCTCGTTGAGCGCGTCTTATAGCGTCGTCATAAGGTTGCATCTCAACAAAGAATTTTGCAAAATCTTCTTTCGATGGCCAAGGATAAACTGTAACTTCTGGTAAATTTATGGTGTCCTGCTGAAGCATATGAATAACACTGTATCGGTTCTCCTTTAGTGAGTCTGGAACAATATAAGTAGATGTTTTGTATCCGTAGTAGGAAAAAAACAGCGTATCACCTGGAAAAGAAACCATGGAGAAATAGCCATAATAATCAGCGATCACGCCACGACCTATAGACTTGTCATAAACTGTTATATATGGCATAGGGGTTAGGTCTTGCTCAGACACAACAACACCTGAAAGTTGAAGCATTCGCGTTGTATCGATGTCTTGTCGTTGGCCAAGCGACTCTTTTGAAAGCAATGCCAAACACAGGATTAAAATAAGGTTGTATCCTATTTTCACATGGCAAGTTTACAGAATTAATGGTTCGTATTCAAAAATTTGCAGAATATTAACATTAGTAATGCGTTGTTAATTCTTATCTCAAGGCTTTTTTTTCTAAATTTGCAAGAATTTATTTTCACTAATAGGTTCATTATGTCTCTAAAAAATTTAACTCAAATTCAAGAAGGTTTAACTTACGACGATGTTCTTTTGGTTCCAGCTTATTCTGAGGTTTTACCACGTGATGTGCGCTTAACAAGTGCGTTTTCAAGAAACATCCAGCTTAATACGCCCATTGTGTCAGCAGCAATGGATACGGTTACTGAAGCCAATATGGCAATTGCTATTGCACAACAAGGTGGTATTGGAGTGGTTCACAAGAATATGACCATCGAAGATCAAGCTAAAAATGTGAGAAAGGTAAAAAGATCTGAGAGTGGTATGATTATCGACCCGATTACATTGCACCAAAATGCGGTAGTCAGTGATGCTCTTCTTTTGATGAAAGAGAATAGTATTGGAGGTATTCCAGTTGTGGATGAGGACAAAAAATTAATTGGAATCGTTACCAATAGAGATTTGAGGTTTGAAAAAAATATTCAACGTCCGATACAGGAAGTAATGACATCAGAAAATTTAATTACTACCCTTGAATCCATATCATTAAGCAATGCTGAGGTGATTCTTCAAGAAAATAGAATTGAAAAGCTTCCAGTAATTGATGCATCGAATAGATTAATTGGACTCATTACTTACAGAGATATTATTAAGGTCAAAGAGCATCCTACTTCATGCAAGGATAGTCTTGGTCGGCTGAGGGTTGCAGCGGCCGTTGGTGTCACCGATGATACTATAGAGCGTGTTGAGAAATTAGTTGAAGCAGGTGTTGATGCTATAGTTATCGATACGGCACACGGTCATACCAAAGGAGTGGTGACCAAATTAAAAGAAGTTAAATCTAAATTTCCAGATTTAGACGTAGTTGTGGGTAATATAGCCTCGCCTGAAGCAGCGAAATATTTGGTTGAAGCGGGTGCAGATGCAGTAAAGGTTGGAATTGGCCCAGGTTCTATATGTACCACAAGAATCATTGCGGGGGTTGGAGTACCGCAATTGACCGCTGTTAATGAGGTAGCAAACGCTATCGAAGGTTCGGGAGTTCCAGTGATTGCCGATGGCGGTATACGTTATACAGGTGATATCGTTAAAGCACTTGCCGCTGGAGCGGATTCAGTTATGCTTGGTTCAATGTTCGCTGGGGTAGAGGAATCTCCAGGCGAAACAATTATATACGAAGGAAGAAAGTTTAAGTCATACCGTGGTATGGGCTCCATAGAAGCTATGCAGCAAGGCTCAAAAGATCGTTACTTTCAAGATGCTGAGGATGATGTTAAAAAACTTGTGCCAGAAGGTATTTCTGGACGGGTACCATATAAAGGGAAACTCTCTGAGGTTATGTATCAAGTAATTGGAGGTATCCGAGCTGGTATGGGCTATTGTGGTGCTCCAACGGTAAAGAAATTAAAAGGCTCGAAATTTGTTAGAATTACTTCTGCAGGTGTTCGAGAATCTCATCCGCATGATGTTTCTATAACGAGAGAGGCACCAAACTACAGTATCAAATAAAAAAAACTCAAAAAATGCTAAACAGATTATTTCTTCTTACTTCTCTATTTTTTATTTCAATCTTGAATATAACAGCCCAAGATGAGGTTGTGATGGAAATAAATGGTCAAAAAGTTACCAAAAGTGAATTCCTTCAGATTTATCTTAAAAACAATGACAATCCAAAATATGATAAAGCTGCATTAGACGAGTACATGGACCTTTTTACAAAGTTCAAACTTAAGGTTGCAGAGGCTGAGGCTTTGGGTTATGACACTATTCCTAAACTAAAAAAAGAACTTGAGGGTTACAGAAAACAACTCGCATTGCCTTATTTGATAGACAGTATTGAAAACAAAGCAATGGTAGCACAGGCATATGATAGATTGAAGAACGAAGTTCGTGCTTCGCACATATTAATTAGGTTGAAACCATCAGCATCAGCACAGGACACTGCAAAGGCATACAATAGACTCATAGAACTCCGTGAACGAATTATTAAAGGAGAAGATTTTGAGCTCGTAGCGCGTTCAAAGAATGGAACGGAAGGTAAAGCAGTAGATTTAGGTTTCTTCACAGCATTTCAAATGCTTTATTCTTTTGAGGAAATGGCATATACGACACCAGTTGGCGAGGTTTCAATGCCATTTAGAACGAAGTTCGGTTATCATATTTTAAAAGTCACAGAGAAACGGCCGGCACGCGGTACTATTAAATGTGCTCATTTGATGATTTCTTCACCTTCGGAGTCCGCAGAGGAGGATCAAAAAAGTGCTGAACGAAAAATAAATGAGATTTACGCATTGCTAAGTGATTCTTTAACGGATAAAAAATGGAAGGATTACGTAGCTAAATATTCAGATGATCCCTCTTCTTCGAGAAAAGGTGGTGACCTTCCTGTTTTTGGATCTGGAACCTCGCAAAGAATGGTGCCTATTTTTGAAGATGCAGCATTTGCCATTAAGGAAGATGGTGCTATTTCTGAACCTATTAAAACAGATTACGGTTATCATATAATTCGACGTATAGAATGGAATGACTTAAGGTCTTTTGAGGATATGGAAAAAGAACTTCAAAAGCGAGTTAACAAAGATGAACGCTCCAAAAAAACACAAAATGTATTCGTGTCGAAGCTTAAAGATAAATATGGTTTTGCCGAAGGCGAAAAACAGTATCTAGAGTGGTTTGTTGAAAATCTTGACTCGTCCTTTTTTATTGGTAATTGGAAGGCTGAAAACCTCAAGGTAGATAACGTTTTATTTTCCATTGGTGATAAGAACTACAGACAAATGGATTTTGCCGATTACCTGCGTAAAACCTTTCGAAATGGGAGAGGTAAGTCGTTTGAAAGTATTGTTGAGATGCAATATGAATTGTGGGTGAAAAAAGGGATTTTAGCCTATGAAGAATCTATGCTGGCAGATAAGTATCCGGAGTATAAAGCACTTGTTCAGGAATACCATGACGGTATTATTTTGTACGAAGTAATGTCCGATAAGGTATGGAACAAGGCAGTAAAGGACACCACTGGTTTAAAGGCTTATTATCAAACACAGAAATCAAAGTATATGTGGCCCGAACGTATTGATGCAACAATATACATATGTGCATCAAATGAAATTTCGGAAAAGGTCTTTAAGATGCTCAAGAAGAGGAAGAACAACAGCAAGGTGATTTTGGAGGAAATTAACAAAGACTCTGAGCTGAACCTCGATGTAAAAATGAATAAGTATGTTCAGAAAGCAACACCATACTTGAAAGGTAAAAAGTTTGAGAACGGAAGAAATGAAGGGTATGAATTTGAGGATAAATATTATGTTGTGGTTGTTAATGAGCAGCTTCCAGAAATGCCTAAAGAATTGAAAGAAATCAAAGGGGCGGTAATTTCTGATTATCAAAACCATTTAGAGAAATATTGGATGAAAGAGCTTGTAGAAAAATATCCTGTTAAGGTTTATGATAATGTCCTTTATAATTTAGGATCGAATGACTAGAATCTTACTATTTTCTTTTTTATTCTACACTGGTATTGTTACGGCGCAACCTGGAAAACTCGTAAACAATGTAGTGGCTCAAGTGGGAGATAATATTATTCTGTTATCCGATCTTGAACAGCAACAATTACAGGCGCGTCAATCTGAAATGGATGTTGACTATGATTTTTCTTGCAATATTCTAGAGCAATTAATGATTCAAGAATTGCTTGTGAATCAGGCCAAATTAGATAGTATCGTTGTTTCTGATGAGCAAGTTGACGCGGAGATGGAAAACCGACTGCGAATAATTGAAAATAAAATGGGTGGGAGAGAAGCATTGGAAGCTTTTTATGAAAAAACAACTGCTCAAATTAAAAATGAATTCCGTTCCGTTATTAAGGATAAGATTTTAGCTCAAGAAATGGAGCGAACTATTACAAGCGCTGTTTCTGTCACACCCAAAGAAGTTTCTTCATTTTTTAATTCTTTACCAAAAGATAGTATTCCGTTTATAAATATGAAGCTGAGCTTTCAGCAAATTGTAATGTACCCGGAGATAACCAAAGTAGATAAGCTACGTGCAATGGAAGAACTTGACGGTATACGAGAACAAATCTTAGTTCAAGGTAAATCATTTGAAACAATGGCTCGAATTCACTCCGATGACCCAGGAAGTGGCTCGCAAGGAGGAAAGATACAAGCCTCAAAAGGAATGATGGTTCCCCAGTTTGAAGCAGCGGTATTTAGATTGTCTGTTGGTGAGGTTTCTGAAATTATTGAAACGCAGTATGGTTTTCATATTATAAAATTGATTTCGAGGAAGGGTGAAGATTACGAATGTTTACATATTCTTAATATGCCCGAGTTTAGCAATGATGCGATAAATGATGCATCCATTAAAATGGAGGAATGTTATAAAAAGCTAGACCAAAATGAAATAACATGGTCAGAAGCTGTTTCACGTTATTCCAATGACGACAGAACGATGCAGAATCAAGGTGTGATAACAAATCCGATAACGGGTGATCAAACCTGGGATATGGAAGATTTGAATCAGGTAGATCAGCAGATTTATCTTCTTACAGATGCCATGGAAAAAGGAGATATTACAAGTCCAAATCTTTATGTGGATATCTTTGAACGTAAACAAGGTATCAGAATTGTTAGGCTAAAGGAGCGTTTTGAACCTCATCAAGCCAACCTGAAGGATGACTATGCTTTAATTAAGGCCGCAGCTGAGAATGATAAAAAACAAAGAACTACTGCGAAATGGGTAGATTCTAAAATATTTAATGCCTTTATAAGAATTGATGAGAACTATCAAAGTTGTAGCTTTCAGCATCAATGGCTTCCTACTCTAAACAAATAATGACATGTCAGACAAAGATAAAATAGATGAACTCGTTGTAAGCTATAATCGTTTAAAGTCTGAAATTGCTAAGGTAGTTGTTGGACAAGATGAAGTTATAGATCAGGTATGTATTAGTATTTTGTCCCGTGCCCATTGTTTGCTTGTAGGTGTCCCGGGATTAGCCAAAACACTTTTGGTAAATACAATAGCACAAACGCTTGGGTTGAGTTTCAATCGTATTCAGTTTACTCCTGATTTAATGCCTTCAGATATTATCGGTTCTGAAATTTTAGATGAGAATAAAGGATTTAAATTTATTAATGGCCCAATTTTTTCTAATGTTATTTTGGCGGACGAAATTAACAGGACTCCACCCAAAACACAATCTGCATTGCTAGAAGCTATGCAAGAAAGAAGTGTAACGGCGGCTGGAACTACCTATAAATTGCCAAATCCATTTTTTGTATTGGCCACTCAGAATCCAATCGAACAAGAAGGAACATACCCTTTGCCAGAAGCTCAGCTTGACCGTTTTATGTTTAATGTATGGGTAGATTACCCAACTTACGAGGAGGAGCTTGAAATCGTCAAGAAAACGACTTCAGACCAGCATGAGACTCTCGATGTTATACTGACTACCGAACAAATCATTGCATATCAGGACTTGATTAGAAGAATTCCAGTTGCAGATAATGTTTTGGAGTATGCCGTTTCTCTTGTCGCAAAAACAAGATTGGATAATGATAAGACTACTCCTTTAACTGAGAAGTATATCACATGGGGTGCGGGTCCTAGAGCTTCACAATACTTAATTGTTGGAGCGAAGTGTTATGCTGCGTTGAGAGGAAAATATTCTCCTGATATTGAGGATGTGAAAGCAATAGCTAAACCAATTTTACGTCATAGATTGGTTCGTAATTATCGAGCTGATGCTGAGGGTTACTCAATGGATCGAATTATTGAAGAGTTGCTTTAAGAAGCGCTGTCTTTCTTTAAGCTTATTTTAGCGCGTTCCCAAAATGCATCCATGTCTTTTAGACTCATTTTATCAATGCTATGACCTTCTTCAAGTATCATATTTTCCATTAATTGAAAGCGTGTAATAAATTTAAGATTGGTTTTTGATAATGCAGACTCAGGAGAGATATTTACAAATCGCGCGTAATTAACAAGTGAAAAAAGAAGGTCTCCAAATTCTTCTTCTTGTGCTTTTGAGTTTTTGGATACTTCATATTCAAATTCCTTTAGCTCTTCTTTTACCTTTTTCCATACGTCTTCTGCATGTTCCCATTCAAATCCAATTCCCTTGACTTTCTCTTGGATTCTTGTTGCTTTAACCAATGAAGGTAGGGAAGATGGGACTCCTGAAAGCACAGATTTTTTCCCTTCCTTTAGTTTTAGCTTTTCCCAATTCGCTTTAACCTCTTCCTCGTTAGCAACTTTAACGTCACCATATATATGTGGATGGCGATGTATGAGTTTTTCACAAACAGTATTTAAAGCATCGGTAATTGTAAAGGCTTTTTGTTCCGTTGCGATTTTGCAATAGAAAACCATGTGCAGTAGAAGGTCACCGATTTCACCTTTCAGCTCTTGTAAGTCATTTTTCGTAATGGCATCTGCGAGCTCATAAGTTTCCTCTATCGTAAGATTCCTAAGAGATTCCAAGGTTTGTTTTTGATCCCAAGGACATTGTTCTCGAAGATCATCCATTATATTTAAAAGGCGCTCAAAGGCTTTAAGACGTGGATCCATATAGAATGTAAAAGTAAGATTAATCCCTTTGAATCCTTAACTTTGAATAAATGAAAATTTTAATATCAATTCTTTTAATTACCATTGGCTTAACATCAGGAATAGCCCAATCCGAATGGGGGGTGGGTTATCAACTGAAGTCTGGTTTTTTGTTAGCACACAGGGGAAATATGGCCAATCTTCCTCAACAAACTGCTTGGGCTAGTGAATTTTCTTTTTTTAGACATTTACATCAGGCAAATTCTTGGGTAGATTTTTATAAAGACCCTAAAGTTGGTGTGTCCCTTTTTATAGGGTCAGTCGGTAATAATGCGGTCTTGGGCCGTTATATAGCAACCTATGGTTTTGCTGAGCTTCCCATAGCCCGAATTAATAAGTTTGAACTTTCATGGAGGCTAGGAAGTGGAATTGGTGTTACAAATAGAAAGTATGATTCAATTTTTAATCCAGAAAATATTGCTATAGGATCAAATTTGAATATGATGATAGTTATGGCTTTACAGGCGCAATACGAATTTCAAAAGAGTAGTATTAGTCTATCGGCTGACATGACCCACTTCAGTAATTCTGCATTTAAAGTCCCAAATTTAGGGTTGAATATACCATATTTTTCACTGGGATATAGAAAAAAAATTGGTACGGTTCGACGTCCTATATCAAAGGGATATCAGTTTGATTTTAAGAAATTGTATTGGAGTGTACAAGGTGTATTTTCATTAAAAGAAACGATGCCATATGGTTTGCGTAAATATCTCATTTACGGAGGTTCGATTTCTACCAAGTCAGTTTTGACTCCGAAAGTAGGGTTTGAGTTTGGTTTAGATGTATTCTCTAATCAATCACATATTGAAGTTGAACCATTAGTTGAGAAATCTCAAATCAACCTAATTCAAATGGGGATTTATGGAGCCTATTTTGTGCCAATGAATCATATTCATTTTATTTTTGGAATGGGTGCATATGTACGAGATTGGTATAAGCCTAATGGCCTATTGTATCATCGTGTTGGGGTGCGTTATCAATGGCGTAATGGCTTGTTTGGTCATGTAGCGATAAAAAGCCATTGGGCGAAGGCTGATTACTTGGAGCTTGGTCTGGGCTATATAATTTCCCGAAGAAGTGCACATTAATTATAACAGTGTTGCTTAAATAGATAAAAAACCAATAATTTTATACTATGATGAATATACTAATACCCATTCTCCTTTTGGTCCTTGCATTTGCAGGAATTGCAATTAAAATTTTACTTAAAAAGAATGGAGAATTCGCTGGAACTTGTGCCAGCAATAATCCAATGTTTCAGAATGATGAAGGTTCATGTAGTTTTTGTGGTGCGAAACCGAATGAGCAATGTAAATCTGAGGACAAATGAAGCTACTCTCTTTTAATGTTAATGGTATTAGAGCAATAGTAGGTAAATCATTTATTTCCGATATGCAAGAAATAGACTTTGATGTGATTTGTCTTCAAGAAACAAAAGCAACTGTAGCGCAGGTAAAAATAGCATTAGAACCATTGCAGGGTTATCATATTTATGCCAATGAGGCTGCAAAAAAAGGATATTCAGGAACCGCTATACTCTCCAAAGAACTTCCATTGATGGTGTCCTATGGCATTGGAATTGAAGAGCATGATCAAGAGGGCAGAGTAGTTTGTGCAGAGTATTCTGATTTTTATCTAGTAAATGTATATGTTCCAAATTCGGGTAACACCCTTTCGCGACTTCCATATAGACAACGCTGGGATGCTGAGTTTTGCAATTATCTTAAAGAACTTGAATTAAAAAAACCTGTAGTCGTATGTGGAGACTTTAACGTAGCACATAAGTCTATCGATTTGGCCAGGCCTAAACCCAATTATAATAAGTCTGCCGGTCATATGCAAGAAGAAATTGATGGCATGAATAATTATG
>JAKMFD010000173.1 GCA_022425625.1 Crocinitomicaceae bacterium
ACACTATCAATAGACCATTGCAATATGTACTGGGAAGAATCCGTAGCGATTGTATACGCCGTTGAATCGTAAACAATATTTGGGATCCCGGGAGCCGCGCCTACAACGATCGTGTCTAGACTCTGAACAGAAGGAACAGGAAAAATCTGTTGATAATCAATATTATAAGCAACATTCGAATATGAACCCGCTCCGCAGCTAGAGCAACTAGAAAAATTCATAATATGGTTACCACAATTGTCATCTCCACCGTAGGTAATCTCCGCAGCATTTGTTTGAGCGGCAGTTTCATCAGCATCCATCACATTAATCTTGTACTGTTTGTTGGGGTCCATATTTATATTCACTGACCAGGTTATCGGTCCATCATTATTGTATTCATAATTAGATTGATAAATTAGATTCCCATCCTCTAAAAGCTGAAAATAGGGATCTGGATTGTTACCATTTAATGGTTCCCAGCCCCACGGTTGTCCTAGCCAATTTTCGCTAATATTTAAAATGGTCACCTCCGTAAGCGTATAATTGTCGAGCGTATCCATATTATTGTAACCAGAATACTGCACGGGATAAGCACCTGGCTGCGTATAAGTTTGAATACCCGGATTTTCATCATTACTAGTTACACCATTACCGAAATCCCACTCATAATAGAGAAGACCGGGGTTATTGTTTGTAAAGTCAACATCTAGAGGAAGACAACCCAACGGAGGGTTTGAATTGAAACCGGAATTTCCAATCGCAGGCGTCTGAATCTCAAGTGTTATAAAAAAAGGCACAGGGATATTGTCAATACTTGCTCCTGAAGCCGTCACATCAACCAAGATGCTTACCTCAACGTCATATATACCTGCAAGAATTGGTGTTCCAAATACATTTATACATCCATAAACATTATTTTGAGGATTGTAATTACATCCATTTGCGGCATTATTACATTCCCAGCTGAGTCCTACAGGCAGAGCGATACTTACGATTTCAAAATTGTTAATCGTTGCCCCGCTGGTATCAGTCGGCATTACAAAAGTTATGTCTTCAGAATATGGCTGACCCGCAAAACCAATCGGAAGTGGATTTGGATAAATACCAGCAATAGTATAGCTTTCATCAACAGTACATTGTCCCAAGTAGTCAGTTGGGAAAAGTAATATGGAAAGGAAAATAGATAGAAATAGAAAAGATCTCATAGCATTATATTTTGATTGGCCGAAGCGACACAAGTATCCTAAAGATAATCGTTATTATTTTATTGAACCATTTACATTCAATTATTGCTTTAAGACCTTTATCCACTTATTACCAACCTTCAGGTGATACATTTCTGAACTGAGATGAGAAATATCTATGCTCTCTTCAGCGTGTAGAAGTTCTCCTCGTAAAATACATTTACCATCGAGGCTGAACAATTCATATGGCAATGGGTACAGATGATCTCCGTTTATTATTAGCGATCCAGTAGTCGGATTTGGATACGCTGAAAGACCCTCCGGTATAAACGAAGAAAGGGATGCAAAAGCATTGCAATTGACGGAAGAAGATAAGTAATTGTAACGGGCTTGAATAAATGATTTTAATCCATAAATGGTTCCCCCAGGGCCTCCGAGGTTAGAATTAATATTCGTATCAAAGTCATTATTACTAAACATTTTATTGTTGTCGGCATACACATATTGTTGAATTAATTCCTTGTAATTATCAATAATTGGATTCAAATACTCAGGATTAAATACTGTATTTAGTAACAAGCAAATCTCTGAAGTATATTGATTCATAAAGAGCTCATTTTCAAAAACACGTTCGAGCAAAGGCCTTTGTCCTTGATAGAAGTCGATGGGTAAATTGGTCATTGGGGTTTGAACACCAAAAGCATATGAACCAAATGTCTCATTTGCATCCCACTTGATCCATTCCCACTGGTCTGTGGACATATTATGATATAGATAATAATTTCTTGCAGAGAGGGTATAGGTATCAAGATTACTAAATAAATTATTGAATGCTACCGAACTTAAAAAGGGCCCTAAATCCAATCTTGAGGGCAAACCTAATTCGAATTCAGCATCTGAGGAACTATTTAAAAAGTATATAAAATCAATAAGATCATACCAATCATTAGTTTCTTCGTTGGATTTCAGTTCATACGATGACTCGTACAACGATTGGTCCAATCCTAAGTAAACAAGATTTGCCTCGCCATCTCCACCACTAAAATTAGATCCCGCCTTAAATAGGTTACCTGAATCATTGCCAATACGCCAATCAAGAAACTGATCATCTATCTGCTCTATCATTGTGTAGAAGCCCCAATCTTCACCATTATATTTCACATTTGCATAATTCGCTCTCGGTGCAGGAACGCCATGCGTTCTGCACAAATCAAAAAAGAGTTTTTCTCTCATAAAAGTTGGGTCTTTAAAACAATTACTAAAGTTGAGTTTTTTTAAACCATCATAATTCTGACCTACTTTAAATTTATTGAAATCGATTTTAAATGCTTTTTTATCTCCCGGATGAAAATCACTTGAATTTCCCTTCAACCGCACCCCTACACTATCGAAAGTATAAGTCCCTGTAGCGTCAGTCAATGTAAGTTGGGCTGGAATATAAACGGATCCTATGAGATCTATGTTTTCATAATTATCCTGAAGTTGTTGCCAAAAATCACTTTGAGGAAAGTCTAAATCTATGGAAACGACTTGATTGGTTGAGAATAAGTTTGCGCCTTCTATTTGAGCTTGACTAATACCTGCAAAAAAAACAGCAAGTATTATCGAAATTGATTTAATCTTAAACATATTCTTTTTTAATTCGGATTTGTTTCAGTTCGGAATACCAAATTAACCATTCCTTCTCACATCAACAAAATCTCTACATTTTTGTAATTTTGAAAAGAATATAAATTGTTAAACATTCAATTTTTTATGTTTTTTAAACCGAATCTATTTTTTCTTCTTTTCATTCCACTAGCTATTTGGTCACAACCGAATTACACGATTCTTTCCAATAATAACCCTCATCCAGATAACTTGTTTTTTCATGTGGGTGGACCACCCGTTAAACCAGTGAATATAATGGATTCTGATGGGAACATTATTTACACTGAAGATATGGGACTCAAGGGTTGGGCATGGAAGGTTAATGAAAATAACCAAATCACGTATTTTGATAGGCAATCAAAAGGATGGTTTGTAATGGACTCACTTGAAAACATAACAGACACTGTTTATTGTCAAAATGGATACCAAGCAGATAACCATGATTTTTTGGCATTAGAAAATGGCAACTACGTGATCTTTGCCTACGACGAGCGACCGTATGCAACGGATACCATATCTCCAGACGGAAGTTCAAATGCTTCCGTTATTGGATTGGTTATTCAAGAATTAGATCCTGATCATAATGTTGTATTTGAGTGGAAAAGCTGGGACCATTTTTTTATGTCCAACTATCCTAATATTAACTTTAATCCGAACGTAATTGATTTTCTTCATTGTAATGCAATCGACATCGATGAGGATGGTCATTTCTTAATATCTAATCGAACCATATCAGAGATTACCAAAATTCATAGAACCACAGGAGAAATTATATGGAGATTCGGTGGTTCTCAGAGTGACTTTGAATTCACAAACGATTATCCTTTCTCTAAACAACATTGTATAAAAAGTCTTGGAAATAATCATTATTTACTTTTTGACAATGGAAATCAAAGCGATACATATACAGGTGGTATAAAACGTTCAAGAGGTGTTGAATATGCTCTTGATTTAAATAATTTCACGGCTATCAAAACATGGGATTTTGTGCATTCTGATTCTCTTTTTACTCCTTCAATTGGAAGCATCCAGAGATTAGATAACGGTAATACACTCATTAACTTTGGCAACAATCAAAATATTGAAAGAGGTTCAGTGGTGGTCGAAGTGGATGCAAATAATAATGTGGTATTTGAACTTGAAATGGACAATGGACAGAACATCTATTGTGCAAATAAAGCCAATTGGAATTTCTACACAGAACCTGTTGTTTCGACAAAACCATTAATAAATAGTACGATAAAGGTTTATCCAAATCCGTCTAAATCTACTTTTAACATCAGAGGAAATGAGAAAATGATTGACGAGATAGAAATTAAAATATTCAATCTATCTGGGAAAAATGTCTTTACTAAATTTTTAGGTTTCGATGAGGTAGAATACCCTTTAGCTATCCATCATAATTTGAGTCCAGGAAATTATACCCTGCAATTGAGTACCTCGAAAGATTTATTCCTCAAAAAACTATCTATCGTTGATTAATCCTATTGATTTGTAGGCAAAAACACCTCGGCCATCATACAACGCGCGCTGCCGCCTCCACAAGCTTCAATAGTATCTAGACTGCTATGAAGGATAGGATTATAAGCTTTAATTTTTTCTAGCTGATGTGCTGTCAAACTATTAAAGGCAGAGGTCGACATGACCAAAAGTGGCTCATGACCCATAACCTGCAGCATATTACCAGCAAACAGACCTTTTTGTGCCTCTGTAATTTCGATAATTACTTTACCAGAGTCTAATAATGCTTGTTCTAATCTTCTTCGTTCCTCAGGATCGTCAATAGTATCTAGACACACAACAGCATACTTATCTGCTACACACATCATAACATTGGTATGATAAATTGCGAGGCGTTCGCCTTCATGTGTTTGGTTAGCGGTAAATGAGACGAGCCGATAATCAAATTCGTGGCAAAACTCCTTTGCAATGTTTTCGTCTGTACGAATTGAGATGGCGGCATAACAGATTTTATTTTCTCTGTCAAGAATCATACTTCCTGTTCCTTCCAAGAACAAGTCCTCCGATTCATAATGTGAGAAATCAACAATAGAGGTGATTTTAAATTTTTCTCGTAGCTTTTCAAGAATATCAGTTCTACGTTCTAATCTTCTATTTTCTGCACACATGGGATACAATGCTACTCTACCATCTTGGTGAAAGGAAACCCAATTGTTAGGAAATATAGAATCGGGCGTATCGGGTTCGATCGTATCTTTTATGACATGTACATTAACACCTTTATTTTCGAGTTTGTCAACGAAGCTATTGAACTCAGCTAAAGCTCGCGCCTTCACTTCATCTGAAGAAATAGAATCTAAATGTTTTTGATAATAATTGTTCTTTGCAGTTTCTTCGTTATATCTGAAGGCCACAGGTTCAATCATTAATAGGTTCGATGTAAGTTGTTTCATAGTCGTTTTAATGGCATTGTTGAGCATCTAAAAAGTCCGCCCATTTTAGAAACTTCACTATATTGGACCTCTTCAACCGTTAGTCCTTGTTTACGGAGCTTTTCATTTAGCACACGAAAATTAGGTTGGGAAACAATTACATCCTCCGAAATCGAAAAAAGATTTGAATTCATGTGATACATTTCATCTGCGTTGATCCTAATAATATTTTCTTTTAAAAACATCTTTTCTAATATTTCAATGTCTTCAATGTTTTTAAATCCAGCTTCACAAATGATGGCCCCATTTCTTCCAATTGGTTGAAAACAGCAATCCAAATGAAGCGCACTTCCAATTGGTTCTGCATCTGATTTATTTAATTCGAAAGCAACAACTGTTCTATCCGGAAATTGTGCTTTTATAAATGCGACTCCTTCCTTATTTGTTCTTGCAACTTTATATTTTTCAAAGTCTTCATCTTCAGAATAACCAATTAGAATATATTCATCAGTTAACAAAACATCTCCACCTTCAATTCGCGCAGATTCTGGCATTTTAATGACCGAGTCTTGGTCAAACCTATCTATGAGACTTTGGAGCGCCAGAAGCTCATCTGAGCGGTCTTCAATGATATTTGGAATGCACAATTTGGAATCAATAACAAAGGCGATGTCTCTTGCATATATCTGATTCAATCCAGAAATATTTTGAGGTCTTAAAACGTTTACATCGTATCGCTGTAGAATTTCGCAAAAGTTGCTCATCTCCTTTACGAGGTCACTCTCATTTGGATACGTGCCTTTTAGTACATTTTCAAGTGATTTTGGATCGTAACATGCACTAGCTTCAGGGGTACCTCCAAAATCTTTGGCAATACCCAGAACGACAGTTTGTAGTTTACCAACTTCATTTTTTACATTGAGATGCATAGTTTACTTTCTATTTATCGGAAACGAAAATAGCTAAAATACTTATACTTTAAACACTTCTATGATCAGGCTTAAGTATTCGTGTTTAGAATAAATAGCTGAACGCTTCGCTACCTCATCATAGTTGATTAATTTCAACTTATGAACAGTTTAAAACTCCAATTAATTATAGCTTATTGCTTCATAGGTATCCAATTAAACATGGCTTTAAGTCAAAAAGAAGATGCTTTTTCAGGAGAATTAACCTACAGTATAACTAAAATCAGTAATGACAAGCTTGAAAACGATTTTGCATTAGGGAGCGAGAAGGTTGAAGAAAAGATGATTATTTACGCTAAAGACTCACTTGTGAAGCGCGTACATTTTAGCTCCGTCAATGGCATTCAAGAAAGTATTGAGCACCTGCGACTTGATAAAAAAATACTTCTTTTAAATATGGATTCTATGGGCTTTGCCATACAAATGTCGGAAGATAAAGACGCACAAGTGAACAAAAAAAATAAATACACCTTGAAAAAAAAATGTTTTCCAAAGAAGAAAATAGCAGGTCTAAAAGGCTCACCTATGCTCTTGTCGCACACTATGTTGATAAACGACCTTTATATTTGGTACAATAAAAAAATACCATCTAAATATAATCAGGCATATCCCTCGTTAGACAAATTACCCATCCAATATTATGTTGTATCCGAGAAAGGACTCTATCTCTATACTTTAGTTTCTTTGAAAGAATATGATCCACCCCTTGCAATATTTCAAATACCAAATGACTATAAATTGATTCCACTCAAAGATTTCCTCAATCTTATTCAAAATTAATAGTAACGAACAGTGTGAATTTGGTTTTATAATGAACAGAAGGTTGTTCAAACATAAGAGCGTGTCCATCAAAACTTGAAGGACATAAAGTTATATTCGTAGGATAGTTCAAAATTAATGGAGGAAAACGAATTTATACCCGTAGATCATACGAAAACTAAAAAACGTACTACTAAAAAATCGAGTAGCACGAAAAAATCGAGTAAATCTAAAAAAAGCAAGTCATTCATGTCAAAAATTGATTTGAATAAAATAGCGACAATTATAGGTTCTTTTCTATTGATGTTTTCTATTTTCTTGTTTATTGCATGCCTTTCCTATCTTTTTACTTGGCAAGAGGATCAGGATAAGCTTGTAAATAATTCTTTTATCGACTTTATTTTTAATCAACCTGAAGTTGAAATCAATAATAAACTCGGGAAATTTGGTGCTTGGATGTCGCACTTATTATTTTTTCACCTCTTTGGTATTGCCTCTTTGGGTATTTGCTTCCTTATGTTTTTATTGGGCTTTAAGATCCTTTTCAAAAAAGCACTGGTTCATTCGGGTAAAGCATTTTCAACGACTATTGCATTTATGTTATGGATCTCCGTTTTTCTTTCTTTTTTCTCAAATGAAATTCACATTCTAGGAGGTACCTTTGGTTATTATGTAAATCATTGGCTATTACAAACCTTTGGGACAATTGGTGCTCTAAGCTTTAATATCGTTGTTTTATATATCATAATAACACTATTATTTAACCCGGATTATAGGGCATTATTCAACTATTTTTTTCCTAAAAAAGAAAAGAACCTCAATGCCTCTCAAGCTCAAGAGGGTACAGAGGTTGATAATGACAATATGCTTGTGATTAATCCAATAACTGAAGAAGATATTACAGAAGATATTGTTTCTAAACCTGTAGATTTTTCCGAAGAAAATGAAGCCTCAAATAATGAGTCTACACCGACCATTGAGATGGACGAAAATGAGAAACAAAACGAGGAGGATAAAGACCAAGAACTTTCGACAGAAACTTCTGCTAAAAACGCTGACTCTGAAAATAATAAGGAAGACTCGTTTGAAATTGAAATTGCAGAGGAAGAGGCAATGGTTGATGAAAGTGAACTAGGAGAACAAACCTTGGCAGAAAAATTAGTGGAAGAACATGGTGAATTTGATCCAACTGCAGACTTAGAGGGTTATCTTTTACCTTCTGTTGAACTTTTACAAGACTATGGCTCTGGCAGTGTATCTGTTAACAAAGAAGAACTTGAAACAAATAAGGATCGGATTATAGAAACCTTATCCAACTATAAAATTGATATTGCTAAAATCAAAGCCACCGTAGGACCGACTGTAACATTATATGAAATCGTTCCTGCACCGGGTGTACGAATTTCAAAAATCAAAAATCTTGAAGACGATATTGCTTTGAGCCTCAGTGCACTTGGTATTCGAATTATTGCACCTATCCCTGGGAAAGGAACAATCGGTATAGAGGTTCCAAATTCAAGTCCTGATATGGTAAGTATGCGTTCTTTAATTGCATCAGAAAAGTTTCAAAACCATGACGGTCAGCTTTCTGTGGTTATGGGCAAAACCATTACTAATGAAACCTTTGTATTTGACCTTACTAAAATGCCTCACCTGCTTGTGGCCGGTGCCACAGGGCAAGGAAAATCAGTTGGACTAAATGCAATTTTAATTTCAATCCTTTATAAAAAACACCCCTCGCAGGTTAAATTTGTCTTGGTTGATCCTAAAAAAGTCGAGCTCACCTTATACAACAAAATTGAACGACATTTCCTTGCGAAATTACCTGGTGAAGAAGAGGCCATAATTACAGATACATCAAAAGTGGTAAACACCCTAAACTCTCTCTGTATTGAGATGGATGAGCGCTATGAGCTGCTTAAAGATGCACAGGTTAGAACGATAAAAGAATACAATGAGAAATTCGTTAAGCGCAAGCTTAATCCAGAAAAAGGCCATAAATATCTACCTTACATTGTTGTTCTTATTGATGAGTTTGCGGATCTCATTATGACAGCAGGGAAGGAAGTTGAACATCCAATAGCCAGAATAGCCCAGCTTGCCCGTGCCATAGGTATCCATCTTATTGTAGCAACACAAAGACCATCAGTAAATGTTATCACTGGAATGATTAAAGCGAACTTCCCTGCAAGAATTGCTTTTAGAGTATTGTCTAAAATTGATTCACGAACAATTCTAGACGGTTCTGGCGCTGATCAACTTATTGGCCGTGGTGACATGCTTATCTCTACAGGGCAAGAAATGATTAGACTGCAATGTGGATTTGTAGATACTCCTGAAGTAGAAGAAATATGCAGCTTTATTGGAGACCAAAGAGCCTACCCTGACGCACTTATTTTACCTGAGTATGTTCCGGAAGGAAGCGAAAGCAAAGGCGATATGGATATGGATGAAATGGATGCTATGTTTGTAGATGCAGCAAGGATTGTTGTTATCAATCAACAGGGCTCAGCAAGTTTACTCCAAAGAAAACTAAAACTAGGTTATAATCGTGCTGGAAGAATTGTCGACCAATTGGAGTCTTTAGGTATTATTGGTCCATTTCAAGGTAGTAAAGCAAGAGATGTTCTTTATGCCGACATTGATTCACTAGAAGAATTCTTGAAGGTCAAAGGATTACTTTAAGCTAAGTAATATCCAAGGGCATTTCAAAATGTTTAAAATTAGGACTCAGATCTTCGGCATATAGACGATTTGAAAGGATCAAAAAGTGATCACTTTCGAAGGATGCTTCTTTTGCCAACTTCGTTAAAACATTTTCTGCCCATGCACTCCTGAAAGATTTTGATTGAACATTCAAATTGAAATCATAGGGCTTAATTTCCTTTGTTAATTCTAATAAGCCATACTTACCCGATAAAATAAATATTTTATCTGCACCCCAAGCTTTAGCATATTTCATCCAAGCCTTAAAGTCCTCAGAAACATACATGTCTTTTGCTTGACATGGTGAATCTTGCTTTTGTTTAACACATGCGACAAGTGCAATTTTAATATTAGTCGTAGCCAAAATATATTGCATTTGCTACAAGTAGCTTTCCATGCTCCCAAAAGCCTCGAAACAATGGGTTGTCACAGAAATAAATAATAGACCCTTTTCCATAATCCTCTTTCCCGAGTATCATTGCACTACTTTGATGCTCTTTTGCCTTATAACCAACAAATCCAGAAACCGCTTGTGGGTTTGCAGATAATGAAAGTACAGACTCACCATTATTCAAACTAAAATTGGAAGCAGACTGCCGCAATGAATAATATGATGTGTAACCATAAAGCAAAGGATTCGGTTTCTCAATCAGCTCACATTTAAATATCGCACCCGTTATTAATGAGCTCAGTTCTTCCCGCTCGCTTGCTGAATAATCAGATTCAATATCTTTTACGGACACCTCAAAATCTTGTGTGAAATTGTAGGCTCCATCGCCAAACACCAGCAATCTTCCACCATTGTCAATCCATTCCTTAAGCTTTTCAAGTTGAGGGGTAGATAGCTCTCCCTCCGGCAATACAATTACATCCAAATCCCCAATATTCGCGCGTCTATTTAATTCCGTAATTCTAAACATACGAAATGGCATATTTAACTCGCGTTCAAGAAAGTGCCAAATTTCGCCTGTATTTAACGGTGATAAATCTCCTCCAGATAATATACCGACCTTTGGAAGGTTAATCTCCTTGTAGGATGACGAACCAAAATCCTTTCCTTTTGAAACATAACCGGACGCTACTGGCATAATGTGCACACCTGCTTCTAAGGCTGCAATTTTAAGAACCTGGTCAAAATCTGAAGTTGCTTGATTCAACCCTCTGGGTATTACAAGGGTTCCAACTGGAAAGTCCTTTCCATCAATCATAAATGCTTTTTCCGCAACCTTTACCGTAATATTTTGAGTAAGAATTGATTGTAAAAAAGAAGCGGAATTCATGGCATCCCATGTACACAAGTATGCATAACAATTAGACAGAACAGCCTGATTGATTTTTGTTATAATAGGGCTCATAAGTTCCAAGTCACCATTAAAACCATATGCTTCCAAACCATAAGCATACGGTAAGGACCAGGCAGTTATGTCATAAGTTAAGGAGTCTGAAATCACAGTTTTCGGTTCAAACAAAACCTGAACCATTGGGCCCTTAATTTGACTTGTAGAAACAACCAATGCATCACCTTGAGCTAACGACAATTCCTCCATAATTCCTGTGTTAAAAGACCAAGCTTTTATTGATTTTGAAGTTTTAATTTGAGTAAAATCGATATCATGTTTAAAAAGCAGGTCTTTCAGCTTTTTGAGTCTTTGTTGGTTCCCTCTCAAAATGTAATGATTGAATTTATAATCTCTTTTCTGATTAAAATCAAAATACTCCTGAACGAGGTCTTTTTTGTTTAAAACACTTACCTCTACAGTAGAAAGACCTGTCGTGACATGATGCATTACGCGATCTCTTAAAGTCAAAGTATCACCATTCGTCGTTCTGACACTCTTACCCGCCCTTCCGCTGCCAGCTTGTTCATATGTCATGCCGATTGCACCATTATACATTGGGTAAGTATCCCCATAGCTCGGATACAACAAATCGAAAATTTCTTTGGAAAAATACAACCAGCCCTTTTCATCAAAATACTTTGCATGATTTTTACCTATACGTTCTTGAAATTCCCTCTGCCAATCTGTTATGATATCGTGATAAGGTTCTGCTGCTGGGGGAAAGTAGTATGGTTCATTATATCCCTGCTCATGAAAGTCGACATGTACATGAGGCATCCACTTGTTATACACTTTAATTCTTTGCTGACTTTCTACTTGGGTTAGCCAAGCCCAATCGCGATTCAAATCAAATAAATAATGATTAAATCTACCTCCTGGCCATGGCTCTCTATGCTCTATAGACGAGGGGTCCATATTCTCTTGAGTGGTCTCATATTGTTTATAGAAATTAACATAGCGATCTCTTCCATCTGGATTAAGACAGGGGTCAATAATAACCAGAGCCTCGTTAAGCCAATCCGAATGCTCTGTCAAAAGTTTAAAAGCAGTTTCCATTGAGGCCTCAGTCGCTGAACTTTCATTACCATGAACATTATAGCTGAGCCATACAATAGGAATACTAAGACTTGTATCTCGATTAAGATGTTTCTTTTGAATTTGATCAAGATTTGAAATCACAGATTTACTGCCTAAAAAAAATAATATTAAATCACGACCTTCATTGGTTTCGCCATATTTAAAAATCGTTGTCTCTTCGGGGAAAAAATTATGCAATCCTTCATAATAAGAAAGCACCTGATGATGTCTAGAAAATTCAGAACCCACCGAATGCCCGAGAAGCAATTCGATAGTTGGTTTGTCTTGACCGAATAATCCACCAGACAGAATAAGAAAAAATAAAAGAGACAGTCTTTTCATAATACGTTTTGTATAAAATTAAGTAATATCATTCGTCCTATCAGGTGTCTAGCTGTTGCATTTCAACGAGCCGAGCATAAGCCCCTTTTGCCGCCATCAAATCCTTGTGCTTTCCAGATTCAGAAACGACCCCGTTATCGAGAACAAGAATCATATCCGCTTTTTTAATTGTTGAAAGTCTATGCGCTATAACAATTGAGGTTCTGTCCTTCATAAGAATATCAAGGGCTTCTTGAACAAGTTTTTCAGAAACTGAATCAAGGGCTGATGTAGCTTCATCGAGTATCAAAATCGTCGGATTCTTGAGAATTGCCCTAGCAATAGCAATGCGCTGCTTTTGACCACCAGAAAGTTGAATTCCTCTATCCCCTACTTCAGTATCTAGACCACTCGGAAATGATGAAATGAACTCCCAAGCATTGGCTTTTTTTGCAGCCTCAATCACTTCATCTTTTGAAGCATTTGGATCACCGAAATGGATATTTTCAAAAATACTGCCTGAAAACAGAAGCACATCTTGAGGCACATAAGCCATATGGGATCTCAAATAGTTTATGTCATAATCAGAAATCGACGCCCCATTCATTATAATTTCACCAGCAGAAACTGAATAAAAATTGAGCATCAAACTAGCAATGGTCGTTTTACCTGATCCGCTAGAACCTACTAAAGCAATTTTATCATTTTGGGCTATCGAAAAAGACACATTTTTTAGAACCTGAACATCATCGCGTTGCGCATATCTAAAATTGACATCCTTAAAAAGAATAGAGCCGTCTAAACCCTGATTTAATGTCCCTGAATGCATTTGTGTCTCTTCTACATCGTTTAAAATCTCCATTAAATTCTCTGTGGCCCCAATGGTTTTCTGAATATTTGAGTATAAATCAGGCAGCGAACCAACACTCGCTCCCATCATAATTGTGAATAATACAAATTGATAAAACCCTTCATTGGAAAGCTCTGGATTATTTCCTTGTGTCATTAATAATCCTTGCCAAACAATAAATACAATTGCACCGAATAAACAGAAAATAATAAAGGAAACGAACAGCCCTCGCCAAATACCACTCTTCACATTTAGATTTCGAATTTCTTGAGTCTTACGGTCATAATTACCAATTGCAAATTTCTCAAATGTAAATGCTTTGACATTAGAAATGCCTGATAGTGTTTCTTCAATAATGGAGTTTGATTCCGCAGCATAATCTTGTGCTTGTTTGCTGAGCCTTCGAATAAACCTACCAAAAAAAACGGCTAAAACTGCCATTACAGGTACAGTACCTAACATAATTAAGGCAAGCTTCCAGGAAATCATAAAAAGAAATGCAACACCACCCAAAATAATAATTACTTGGCGAAAAAATTCTGCAATAGTTGTTCTAAGTGTTTCCTGAATTTGAGTTATATCTGAAGAAACTCGACTTGTAAGCTCTCCCACCTTGTTGGTATCGAAAAAAGCCATAGGCATAAAGACCATTTTTTTAAAAGCATTATTTCGAAGATCACGAAGTGTATTCTCTGTAACATTGTTAAAGATAACTACCCTTACAAAAGAGAACAATGCCTGAAAAGCAAACAACACGAATAATGCAAAAGCGACATCCGTTGCATTATCCATTGTTAATAGACCTATACTTTCAGATGATGTTGTGGACATAGAAGTTGTAGAACCTAACAATTTCCCCATTAAATATGGGAAAATTAATCCTGCAGAAGATGACAATATCAAAAACACCCAACCGATTAGGTACCAACCTAAATAGGGGCGAATGAAATACATCAATGTTGTCTTCCTCGGCTTTCCCTTTATTTCCTGCATATAGCGTTTGTGTATGTTACTTTTTAATCACATACAAAAATAGCGCTTTCAGCGAGTATTACTTTTTTTTAAATATTTTTATCTCTATGATTTGTATTCTCTAAAAAATATCTATCTTTGCAGTCCTCAAATGAACATTAATTTGAATTACAAGAAATGAAAAGAACGTTTCAACCTTCGTTAAGAAAAAGAAGAAATAAGCACGGTTTTAGAAGCCGTATGGCTACCAAAAATGGTAGACGTGTATTAGCTAACCGAAGAAAAAAAGGAAGAAAGAAAATAAGTGTTTCTGACGAAACATTCGCAAAGAGATAATCATATCTCAAACATATTTGAAAGCCCTCACTCGAGGGCTTTTTTTATGCCTTAAATTTTATAATCATTAAAGCTCTTTTTGCACTAAATAAAAAAGCCCTCTATTGAGGGCTTAAATTATTTAAAGAACTAAATGTTTCTCAGACCAAAACTCTTGGCGCAGCAGCTAAAATAGATGCATCTGTTTCTTCCTTAAAAGTCTCAAAATTATCTACAAACTTCATGGCTAATTTCGCAGCTGTCTCGTCGTAAGCTACCGGGTCTTGCCAAGTTTGCTTCGGGTTTAACAGTTCATCAGGAACATTTGGACAGCTTATTGGATAGGCAAGGTCAAATACTGGTAAGGTAGCATAACTACAATCGTCTAAATCCCCTTCTAAAGCGGCAGTGATCATTGCTCTTGTGTATCCTAGCTTCATGCGACTTCCAACACCATAACTTCCGCCTGACCATCCTGTGTTGATCAACCAGACTTTAGTATCAGAATTTGACAGCTTTTCACCTAACAGTTTCGCATATTTTGCGGGATGCAAAGGTAAAAATGCAGCACCGAAGCATGCAGAAAAAGTAGTTGTCGGTTCTGTAATTCCCACTTCAGTTCCGGCTACTTTCGCTGTATAACCTGACATGAAATGATACATTGCCTGCTCCGTTGTTAACTTAGAAATCGGAGGTAAAACTCCAAAAGCATCAGCAGTCAAAAAGAAAATGTTTTTTGGGGCACCACCTTTTGAAGGGTTAACAACATTTTGAATATGTGATATAGGGTAGGACACACGTGTATTTTCGGTAATGGAGCCATCCGTATAATCCGGAGTAGAGCTTTCATTTTCAAAACCTATGTTTTCTAATAAAGCACCAAATTTTATAGCATCATAAATTTGAGGTTCTTTATCACGCGACAAATCAATTGTTTTAGCGTAACAACCGCCTTCAAAATTAAAAACCGTCTCGTTACTCCAACCATGCTCATCATCACCAATTAAAGCTCTTTTGGGATCTGAAGATAGCGTTGTCTTACCTGTGCCTGACAAACCAAAAAATATTGCTGTATCACCTCCATCTCCAACATTTGCCGAGCAGTGCATGGATAATACATTTCTATCGTGAGGAAGTACAAAATTTAAAACTGAAAAAATTCCTTTCTTTATTTCACCAGTGTAGCCAGTACCACCGATTAAAATCATTTTTTTCGAAAAATTTAAAACAGCAAAGTTATGCTGACGCGTACCGTCGATATCAGGATCTGCCATGAACCCTGGCGCGCATATGATATGCCAGTCAGGTAAGAAATTATCTAACTCATGTGCTTCAGGTCGAAGAAACATATTGTAAGCAAACATATTTGACCAAGCATATTCAGTAACAACTCTAATATTCATTTTAAAGTCATTGTCCGCACAAGCAATTGCGTCCCTTACATATACATCCCGACCAGCCAAATAGGCTTTCATTCGATCATAAATGGTATCGAAATGTGCCTCACTAATTCCTTTGTTAATACCTCCCCACCAAACTGCGTCTTTGGTAATAGCATCTTCAACTATAAATCTGTCTTGTGGTGAACGACCGGTAAACTCTCCTGTATCTATTGCTAAGGCTCCTGTATCCGTTAGCAGCCCTTGACCCTGTAATATAGTGTCTTCTACTAATTCTGCAGGTGTTAAATTCCAAAATTGATTTCCTGTTGTTTTCAAACCTATAGAGCTTCCAAGGTCTGCGGAGGAACCAAAATTTCCGAATAAATCCATAAAATGTTTTTTAAGCTGCGCTTATATTTCTGTTACAAAATTAGTGTTCGCACTCAGAATTCGCCAAGTTTGATAGTGCTTTTTACTAACAATGATGTTTTGTATTGTTCGTAAATTAATTACCTAATGAGCTTAAAATTTCGTATATTAAGTAAGTGTCATATTAACACTTTTCTGAATGGCATAGGTTTTGTTTTATCGTAAAAAAACAAAACTATGGAATCCAAAAATAAGCACCACTTCTCCTTTCTATCGAATGGATTATTATTCACCTCCGCAATTTTATTTGCAGCATTTAGCTATTCAGAAAAAGACACAATTAAAAAAGAACTCAATAAAGTAAAATCAACCAATGTGAAATTTGAACCAAGAGTTCAAAAGAAATTAAAAAAACCTGCTAAAATCAAAAAACTCAAAATAAAGGACACACAGAAAAACAACACAAAAAAAATTGACCTCAAAAGCAAGCCTACCACGAAAATTAAAATTTCAAAAAATAAGCCCGATTCAACAAGTACCGTAAATATTCTACCGAGTCCAATAGATTTTGATAGTACCGTGGTTTATAAAGTCGTTCCTGTAATACCAGATATTGTAGATTTCCCGGATCAAGAGGCTCAATTTTTTGGCGGCATATCCGAAATGACAAAATACATAGTCCACAATTTAGATTTAAATAGAATGGATTTGTTTGGGGCTGGTGAGCTTCTAATTCATGTTGAATTTGTTGTAGATAATTTGGGAGGCATAAATAAAATCATTGTCCATGGAAAGCATGACAGAAGTGTCGTCAGAGAGGTAAAACGAATGATACAGTCCATGCCAAAATGGATTCCCGGCGAATTTGAAGGGCGCAAGGTACATTCCCGTATGTATTTACCGATTCGTATTGATATGCAATAAACTTGTTAAGAACTAAACATGAATTTACCGATTTTTGAAAAGAAAAATATTTAGTTTCGTCATGAATTGAACGATATGAAATATACACTTCCTTTTCTCATCTTGAACCTTTTATTGTTGAATTACTCGAGCGCTCAAAACGCCTCTGAAATAGAAAAAGATTCCTTACTCTATATTTTTCAAAACAATGATGAATTGCTTCCTCTTGACCAGTTAAATAGAAAGGTGATTCGAACATCGTATGGAAAGAATACTAATGCATTTGGGGAAATGCTAAATAAATTCTCAAAGGTTTCTACAATCTCAAAAGACAGTGTTCTGTTTTTAAAAAACCTTGAGCATAATGATGTTCATATTATATCGTACATGGCAACAGAAAATGATTCAATAGCCGCAATACAGCTCGATCAATTTTTTCAGCGTCTCAAAAAAATTCCAAACGAAAAAATAATTGTTATTGTATTTGGGTTGAAAGAACAGTATAATGCCAGGCACATATTGAATTTGCCTTTATCAAATTGCAATTCGATAATATATTGTAATGATACAAGTATTTATGCACAGCAAGAAGCTGCACAGTTAATTATGGGCGCAAGAAAAAATAGTCCTCCGAATACAATTAGTGCTGGGATAAAATGGATACTTGGTTCTAAAAAAATAGAACAAAAGGAAATTGAAACTAATGGTAGATTGCGGTACACAAATCCGGACTTCATAGGTCTTAATCCGGAAGATTTTAAAGGAATTGATAGCATCGCTCATCATGCAATTGAAGAAGGCGCATTTCCGGGATGTCAAGTGTTAGTTTCGATAAAAGGAAACATTGTCTATGAAAAAAGTTTTGGTCATCATACCTATGAAAGCGATGCACTTAAAGTGAAAAATAATGATGTTTATGATATTGCATCTATTACAAAAATTGCAGGAAGCACCCTTATCGCGATGTATTTAGAGCATTTTAATCTTTTTCACGTGGATAAAACTCTTGGCAAATATATTCCTGAATTGACCCAAGGAACTGAGTACGAAAATATTGTTCTTCGAGAAATGATGGCGCATCAAGCCGGTTTAAAATCATGGATTCCATTTTACATTAAAACATTAAAAGAAGGAATACTAAATCCTGAAGTGTATAGAGATACTATAGACTCATTATACGCAATACCTGTTGCTGAAAACATTTTCATTCACAAAAACTACACGCAATACATGTATGACAAAATTCTAAGCAATCCTTTGGGTGCAAAGAAGTACAAGTATTCTGACCTTTGCTATTATTTTACTCAAAAGGTCTTTGAATCTATTTTAGGTGAAGGTCAAGATGTATTTCTTCATCGTAAAATATATGAACCCATGGGACTTCAAAATATAAGATACACGCCATTAAATCACTTTGAAAAAGACCGCATCATTCCGACAGAACATGATCAAAAATTCAGAAAACAACTCATTCATGGCTACGTTCATGATCCAGGAGCCGCTATGTTAGGTGGAGTTGGTGGTCATGCGGGTATTTTTAGTAATGCAGCGGACCTAGCATCAATAATGCAATTGTTTATAAAAAACGGAAGCTACGCTGGTAATCAATTTTTCACTGAAAGTATTCGTACCCGTTTTACAAAAAAACAATATGAAAATAATAGAAGGGGTATCGGTTTTGACCGACCAAGAGAAAATGGTGGTGGCACATGCAGCAAGCTAGCTTCTCAATCAAGCTTTGGCCACTCAGGATTTACGGGAGCATTAGCTTGGGCAGATCCTAAAGACGAAGTTATTTTCATTTTCTTATCAAATCGCGTGCATCCAAATCAGGAAAATTGGAAGATTCGAGATATGAACATTAGAACTGACATGCAAAAAATTGTATATCAAGCGCTGAGACGTTAACCCTTGTATCTGTTTAACCCCATTAGCTTAAGAATTATTCTAGGCAATGATTTACCGGGCTTTCTATTTTTTAGATGGATATACCATCCGATCTTTTTTAGAATTGGAACTTTGTGTGTTTCTACAAATTCAATTAAGGTTCCATCAGGATCTTCGACATAGGAAAATCGTCCGCCTGCTTCACCCATATCAAAAGTATCTGAGCTATCCACAGTAAATGGAAAACCTTTTGCTTCGCATTCAGCCTTGAGAGCATCCATTCCTTGAATGTCAAAGCAAAGATGAATAAAGCCCCAATCACCCCAAAATCTATTCTCAAATATTTTCTTACAATCTTGTCGCTCTAAAGACTGCACCAATTCTATTGTTGAATCACCCAATAACGGCGCAAATGGACCAGTTCTTTTTTCAGAATGCTTTAACAAAACACGTCTAAATTTACCCTTTCCTGAAGGAAAAAAATCTAAGTCCTCAAATAAATCAGTTTGATCATAAACAACTTCGTCATAAGCTAAGATATCTCTGTAAAGCTTTAAGGATTCATCAATGTCAGATACGCCAATAATGGACCCTGCCACTCCCCCACAATTTGATGGGTGTTTTGTGTGAGAAAACCAATCCGTCGATTCTATAACCTCAAAAATATTACCGTTAGGACCTGTAACAAAAAAATGATCCTTTTTATCAGGAGTTTGAGAAACCTCTGATAACGAGGTTACTCCATTTTTAAGCATGTTCGCATGTGAGGCGTTTACATCACGTGATTTGATTTTACAAGCAATCATCCCAAAGTCACCCAGTTGAAGCTCAAAAGATGCCTTTTCTGTTGCGCGAGAAGTAAATTGCCAAATTTCAAATCCACCTCCCCCATCCATACTTAAGGCAAGCGTTGCAGTACGAGAGTGAACTTTCCCTCCGGTATAATCAATCATAAGTGGTGCTTCGGCAGCTTCTTCAAAGATGCGAACATCAACACCAAAATTACGCCTGTACCAGGACCAAGCTTCTTCTACATTCGGAACACCAATTCCCATTTGTTGAATGCCACATATTCTTTTTTTCATACTTACTTGATTATCGTATTGCGCGGTTGTTAAAAATAATATATCCGTAGCTCACCTGAAAGGAGAACGGTTCTTTTTGTTTAGGGAAATAATTAAGTGTCGCCCTTATTGGACCGACAAGACTGTGAAAAATAAAAGATGCTGAGCTCAAAATCTCGGCATCTTTGATGGGCTCCGCATAGACATAAGAAACATTTTCTAGTTTAGATAGCATCAGTATCGGTTGATACATATAGCTATCAAAGCGAAGGTCGAATTTCGAGCTTATCGAAAAAATAAAATTCAATCCAACTCCCATAAATTGTGGGGATCTAAACTCAGGAAGAAAAAAGGTCTTAGAATCAGGTATTAAATCAAAGCTTGGACTCGAAAGCAATGACGCAGTGTAATTCGCAAACAAAGTCTGTGTACTCCATACTGCCTTTCCATTCACACCTAAATGAAATATCCTCTTATCAATTGGGAAAATTTGAAACTCTGTACTAAATGCTATCCAATTATGTCTTTTCGAAATAGTATCCGTTAAAAGAGAAGTAGAACCAGGAAAAGAATTCTCATAACCACTTACATAACGGGTTGTAAAATCAAATGCACTACCTGAGCTTGCAAATTGTCTACGATTTAATGTATTCTGCTTTATTTTGTATGAAAATGAATGTCCTTCAAATCGCGTAAAATCTGCGGTATCCAAATTTGTAAAATCATCAATTTGATAGTAATCATCTTCTAAACTGAACACCCGATAATCAACTTCAGAGTATGAATTATTTTTATACGCCAACCTCGCAGATAACCCACCATACATTTCAAATTGTACTAAAAAAGAAGGCCTTACATCTTCGAAGAATGTAGCAAAACTGCGGAAGAAGTCCCAGCGATTCATCGTATAATATCCGAGTATTGAAATAGGTAATGTAGTGGGTAAGTCAAAGGAGAAGTCCGTTTTAATGGAACCATAAAACTTCCCAAAATAAGACTCGGCATGCAGCACATATGCACTTTTACCCATATTTTGATAACCGAGACCTATATAACCGGTATTAACAGGCCTCGAGGAAAAATGCCCGCCAACGTCAATCGTGAATTCTTTTGAACGATTGATTTTGAGGTCGATATGATAACTCGAATCTTCCTTTAATGTTAAATTCGGATACATATACCATAGGGAAGGTGTTGCATTCAAACGAAAATATCTTTTTTCAAAAACGTCAGCATCTAAAACCTCCGTCTTTTGCTTACGCATCAAACTTCTTTTTGCAAAAACAACCTCTTTATTATCTCTATCCATTGCATTCACGGATGAGATCTTAAGGGGTATCAATGATGCCCTAAAGGCTTTTCTTCTGTTATCGAGTGTCACTTTATCTACCCTTCTTATTATACGTGTTTGGAGCGAATCGATAGATTCCAAGGCTTTTTGATATCCTGCGTCAATGGCTTCTTTGGCACGTTCAAATTCAAATACACCTATATCTGTAATTGCTTCAATAACCAATCCGTCAGCACAAGGAAGTTCATAACTGGTGGGTGTGGTCATCATTGAACGTAATACGCCAAACATATCTCTCTCATCAGGCAGTTCCATATTTGTTGAAACATTGCTACCAATTAGAAAATCTGGTTCAAAAGCATCGCACATGACGTCCGAAGGAAAGTTATCATACATCCCTCCGTCAAAATAAATGACGCCATCTATTTTAATTGGGTTTACATAAAGAGGGTATGTCATCGACGCTCGTACGACCTCATTTAGGTTGCCATTTGAGAATACCACACTGTTTTTACCATAAACATCAGAGGCAACACAACGAAAAGGAACAAACAAACGATCAAAATCATTACCCAAACTCGCTCCCGTAGCACCTAATATCTTTAGCATTTCAAAATCGAGTAAGGTTGGAGTTACGACATTTAATGGAATCGATTTTCGGACAATACTATCCTTTGCCAATGAAAACCCAATGGTACCTGCATTATGAGAAGGCTCTCTAATCAATAACCTATTCTCAGGCCGAAGGTCTCCCTTTGACATAATTAAAAAATCTTCTGATAGAATAAAACTTTCTATTTCCTCAGGACTGTATCCACAGGCATAAAGGCTACCCACCAGAGCTCCGGCGGATGAACCCGTTATGTAATCAATTGGAATACTGTATTCTTCAAGTGCCTTTAACACTCCCACATGAGCAAGAGCTGAGGCACCACCACCACTCAAAACAAGACCAATTTTGTGCTGCGCAAAATTATTCTGAAAAAGAAATAATACAAAAATTAGAAGGAAACTCGTTTTCAATGTGTTCTTTTGTAGATAGAACGATAAAATTAGATAAAATGAGTGGTACAATTCAAGGTTTCTCGAAAGAATTAACCTTAACCGTAAAATGTTTTTTTGGATTTGAAGAAACGCTTATAGAGGAACTCAATGAGTTAGGCTACCCAAAAGTATCTAAACTCAATCGTGCGGTTCAGCTCAAAGGAACATGGAAAGACGTGTATTTTTTAAACCTGCATCTAAGGTGTGCAATTTCAATACTCGTAGAAATTACAACGTTTAGAATAAAGTCAGAAGATGACCTATACAATCAAGCGAGAAAAATAAATTGGTCTAACTTTTTTGATGTAAAAAAAACATTTGCGGTTCGCGGCGCTATATTCTCTGACCTATTTACAAGTACGCACTACCCAAACCTATTACTTAAAGATGCTGTTGTTGACCATTTTAGAGAAGCAGCAGGAACGAGACCTGATGTAGAACTTAAAAGACCACAGGTAATGCTAGACCTTTACGTTAATAATTATGAAGCAACAATTTCCGTGAACACGAGTGGAAACCCTCTATTTCAAAGAGGGTATAGAAGCACTGCTGGTGATGCTCCTATTAACGAAGTTGTTGCGGCAAGTCTTATTAGATTGTCTGGATGGGACCGAAAAACGACCTTCATAGATCCTTTTTGTGGTTCAGGTACCTTTCTAATTGAGGCGGCACTTTTAGCGTCTGGAATCCCTTCAAACATTGAAAGACAGCATTATGCATTTAAGAATTTTAAAAATTTCGATGCGGAATTATGGGATGAAACCTATGATAGTGCAACAAGAATTGTAAGAAGTTTACCGTGTGAAATATTAGGTTCAGATATTTCTGATGAAATGGTCCTAAAATCAAGAAGAAACTTAAGAACTTTTAGCTTTGGACGTTTTATAAAAATCAGCCCGAAACCATTTAATGAAGTTAAAACTCCAGAAGGAAGGGTATTCATTCTGAGTAACCCTCCTTATGATGTAAGAATGGACGCAGAAGTAGAAACCCTTTATCAAGAGATTGGGTCGTGGCTCAAGCACGAAATCAAAGATGGTAAAGCATGTATCATTTCATCCAGTATAGAGGGATTGAAATCTATCGGGCTAAAACCTTCAAGTAAGGTTAAAGTTTACAATGGAAATCTTGATTGCAGCTTCAGAAGCTATGATCTTTTTGAAGGAAAACGTAAAGAGAATATTACTTAACTATTTTCTTTTAGAAACCTCTACATAGTCCCGATTGTTGTAGCCTGTATATATTTGACGAGGTCTACCAATTGGCTCACCATTTTCAGTCATTTCTTTCCATTGTGCAATCCAACCTGGTAATCTACCGATTGCAAACATAACCGTAAACATTTCTGTAGGAATCCTAAGTGCTTTATAAATGATTCCAGAATAAAAGTCGACATTTGGATATAAATTTCTTTCCTTGAAATAATCATCCTCCAAGGCAACTTTTTCAAGCTTTTTAGCAATATCTAATAGAGTATCATTTACACCTAATTTCTCAAGAACATCATCACAAGACTTCTTAATTATTTTAGCTCTTGGGTCAAAGTTTTTATAAACACGATGACCAAAGCCCATAAGCCTAAATGGATCATTCTTATCTTTT
>JAKMFD010000096.1 GCA_022425625.1 Crocinitomicaceae bacterium
CTGAACAAATTTTTTACTCAAGCTCAGGCGGAATGTTAGAAAATACTGAATTGGCTATTTTAATTAATGCTGCGTCTGCCTCAGCTAGTGAAATTGTCGCTGGAGCCATTCAAGACAACGACAGGGGCCGTATTTTTGGACGAAGATCCTTTGGCAAAGGCCTTGTTCAAGAGGACCAAAAACTCAGAGACGGGAGTACTGTACGGATAACGATTGCTAGGTATTACACACCTTCTGGGCGTTGCATCCAAAGGCCTTATTCTGGTGATTATGATGCTTATTATGAAGCGATAAATAGATCAGAAGAAGGTGTTTATGAAGTAGACTCTACCGTGTTCGTTGATTCACTAAAATTTAAAACGTTAGGCGGCAGAACAGTCTACGGAGGTGGTGGAATTAGCCCTGACATATTTGTTCCCTTTGATACTTCAGGATCAACATATTATGCAAACGCCATAGAATGGAGTGGGGTCTTTAATCAATTTGTTTTTGATTGGGCAAAAGAAAATAGAATTTTTGAGAATCCACCATGGGGCTCGTTTGATGATTTCGATACCTCATTCAAGCATTTCAATTTAGCCGATAAACTAAAGGTTTATGCACAGGAAAAATTTAACATTAGTCCAATGTCAGAAGATGAATTCAACAGAAGTGAGCCACGAATTGTGAGAAGACTAAAATCCGAAATTGCCAGACAATTTTGGGATGAGGATGGGTTTTATAAAATTTATAACAGGAACGACAAAGACGTACAGTCGGTTATTCAAGGTTTCGAATAAAGGACCTCAACTGCGATTTCATTTTTACGGCCCAGCACCTGCCAAGGAGGATTGTATCCCAAATATTTCATGTTACCAATAGGATTTAAATTCTCCGCTTTCAAGAATTGCAAAAGTCTTTTAGAATGTTTTTCTATTTTTTTATCATTTGCATAACCTGTAAACTCTAAAACTGCATATGTTTTTGGTTGTAATTGAACAAGCTCGACTTGCTTAGAATTTGGTTCGGGAAGGTTTTCAATGGCATGCTCTTTAGGCATAACAAAAGACATACTCGACTCCTCACCCATTTCCATTATCACAGGAGAGGTCATTGCAATTTGTTGATTGTCTTTATTGCCACCAAAGATATAGTCAGCAATCGTTCTAAACCCCATAGATGACGACTCTTCATACGCAGAGGATTTCATTTCTGTTTGCGCGACGACCATAGCATCATAGCTTCTAATTTCAAAGTTTTCAAAGGATTTAACCACATCATATATCGGAGTTTCAATATTTGAGGTTCTATATGCCATAAAAAGTTGACTCATAAGGAGAATTACAAAAGCTACTGAAAAAAAATAGGAGGAACGTGTCATGGTTAAGGGTTTTTGAGTTTTTTAAGAAAGTTTAGTTTTCGAGGTTTGCTAACAGATGTAACATAAGGGTGATAAGGGTTTTTTTCTACGAAATCCTGATGATATTGCTCGGCTGGATAAAATTTTGTCATTTTTTCAAGAGTTGTTGTTACTGTTTTAAATGTCTTTTGTTTTTTAAGATTCTCTATATATTGCTGTGCAAGAATCTTTTGTCTCTCGTCGGAATAAAATATAGCCGACCTATACTGTGTTCCAACATCTGGACCTTGTCTATTCAGAGTCGTAGGGTCATGAGAATCAAAAAAGATCTCGAGCATTTCACTGTATGTAACTTTATTTGAGCTAAAAGTTACTTTGACAGTTTCTGCGTGTCCTGTTTTACCTGAACATATTTGGCTGTAGGTCGGATTGTTTACGGTTCCTCCACAATAGCCAGATTCGGCATCAATTACTCCCTCTATAGATTCGAAAATTGCTTCGACACACCAAAAACATCCTGATGCAAAATAAGCTGATTCTCTCTGGCTCAGCAGTGAGAAAAAAGAACACAAAAAAATGGTAAGTGAAATAAATCTTATCACTTAATACAAACAGACTAGAACCAAAAAAGTTCTAAATGCTGTTATCCATTTCTGCGTTTCTCAGCAGTAAATGCGAGAAAAATTACGAGAACAATCGATACAATGGTACCAATCGCTATCCAAATTGTAGCGTCGTGAAACATAGTTTTAGTTTGAGTTAACGTAAACTTACGAAGAAAAACCCTAAAAACCAAAGAGTTAGGCTTATGATTACTGTAATTTAATCTTTTACCGACGATTCAATACTACATTTTAAAGAAATAAAAACTACTTTGACCGACACGATAAATATACATTCCAGGGGCTAATAAATTCAAATCTATACCCTTTCCGTTATAATTTCCAACCTTAATTTTGACTCCTGAAGGCCAGCCATAGATTTCATACACTCCGTTTATTTTTGAATACAGCTTGTCCTTAACTGGGTTGGGGTAAATTGGTGATTTCGCATCAATTTTATGGTCTAAGAGCTCGGCCTGATCGTTTGTAAAATATTCATAAAAGTCAAAAGAAAATAACATCGGAGGGATAGTAATTATATTGCTGATTTCTTCGGAGGTAATAAAACCTTTGTGGCCCGAATTCAGCGCAATTCCCTCGGTCTGACCCAAAGCAAACATGCTACCAATATCTATTCTACGTTTGTTGCCTGAGAAAAAATCATGACCACTGTAATCCCAAAGCATGTAAATAAAACTATTATAAATCCCCAGCTCATTATCAAGATATGCGAGAAGAGATATGTTTCCCGAATTCTTATCAATCGAGGCCCCTGTTACCATACCTGCAATATTAAATACCTCACTAGGTTCAGTTATATATATCCCCTGCCATTCATCGGGGAGGGCGTACTTTTTAACTAAGTTGTCTTGCCAGTTTTTACTAAACAAAAATAAAGAGTCATCAACAGCAAAAAAGGCCTCACAGTCATAATTATG
>JAKMFD010000194.1 GCA_022425625.1 Crocinitomicaceae bacterium
AGGAACTGCATCCATTGACGATTGCCCATTTGAGACCGCATGTTCAAAATACATACTTTGCGTAAGTATCGAATCAAAATAAGGTGTAAAACTCTCCTTATTATTTGGACCAACATACATACCACCAAAGCTTTCAAAAATGATTAATACCACATTGTTTTTTGGAGGCAATAAATTTAATGTGTTGGTCTTCTGAATTGGATTAAAAATCGCTTTAGCCTCTTGATGAGAAAAATAGTGTTTCCGCTCGAGATCATCGTAATTTAAAGTCTTTAAAATCGTAAAAGCCGAATTTAATGCTGCAGGTGCATTTTTAGCATCGGTATACTTTGTAACCTCTATAATATCGATGGGTTTCAACTGAAAACCACCTCTTCCTGTCACAACTGAAACAACGATAAACCCGAAGAACAAACCCCAAGAATACCATACATTAAAATTGTTTGAAATATCCTTTAGCTTCAACGCAACATAGCATATGATGAAAAGCGTTGCTATGAAAAATAGAATCAACCACCAAAATTCTGCCATGTATTCAAAAGCAAGGCCTCCTGCTTCATTTTCACCAAATAAAAATTTAAAATAATTATAGCTTACTCTTTTTCTAGTAAATGAAAAAAAGGCAATATCCCACGCATTAAGAAAAAATATAATTACCGTTGATGGTATGAACACGATTAACTTAGCTGGTCTTCTAAAGCGTTCAAGAGACTTGAGTAATGGCACCGTACCAATGATAATAAAAGGCAAGAAAAAAAAAGACATCGTAATGAGGTCGAACCAAGAACCTACCAAAAAGTCAAATAAGCCAAAATCTGGAAAAAAAGAGCTATTGTTTATAACAAATACCAACCTGTATAAAAACATGAAAAACCATACAATCAATAACTGAAATACAAGGTTTAGATAAAGGCTTCTTGGCTTAAATAAATGCATGCTCTAATAATGCAATACCGCATCAACAGCAGCTTTAAAACGCTCTTGAGGAAGAAAAATCGATTCAATCGTAGCAGCAAAAGGAACAGGTGAGTTTAAAGAGCCGACGCGACGCACGGGGGCATCTAGTGCTTCAAAACAATGCTCTGTAATCAACGCAGTAAGTTCTCCTCCTATTCCACCAGTGATACAATCCTCATGTAAAACGATTACTCGTCCTGTTTTTCGGACACTTTTATATACGGCCTCTGTATCTAATGGTATTAGTGAGCGTAAATCGATGATATCTGCCTTAATTTCAGGTCTTTGCGACATTTCTTCTTTTGCCCAATGAACGCCAAGTCCATAGGTGACGATTGTCAAATCTGAACCTGAACTTACCAAACTTGCCTTTCCAATTTCTGTTGTATAATAATCCTCGGTAACATCTTCTTTAAGACTTCGGTACAAATACTTATGTTCGAAAAACAATACAGGATTAGGGTCCTCTATAGCAGCATTTAACAGCCCTTTAGCATCCGTAGGATTAGAAGGATAGAGAATTTTTAATCCAGGGGTGTGAAAAAACCATGCTTCGTTACTCTGTGAATGAAATGGACCTGCGGCGGTTCCAGCTCCTGTTGGCATTCTAACAACAACATCTGCATTCTGACCCCATCGCCAGTGAATTTTTGCAAGGTTATTAATAATTTGATTAAAACCACAGGTCACAAAATCTGCAAATTGCATCTCAACCATAGCTTTCATACCACGAATAGACAAACCCAATCCAGCACCAACAATTGCTGACTCACATAAAGGCGTATTTCTTACGCGGCCTTTTCCATATTTTTCTACCAAGCCTTCAGTAACCTTAAAAGCACCTCCATATTCAGCAATATCCTGCCCCATTAAGACCAATTGTGGATATTTATTCATGGACTGGTCTAAACCTTCTTGAATAGCGTCAATAAAACGAATTTCACGTTTATTGCCAGCCTCTTTTATAATTGACTGATCGTGTGGTGCAAAAACATCCGTTTCCTCAGTCAATGGATCAGAGGTGATTAATGGTTCATTCTGAGCCGTTTCGAAGGAGGATTGTATTAATGTCTTTAATGACTCTTTGTATTCCTTTTCGATTGCATCCGTCAAGATTCCTTCGTCTTTCAAAAACTGCTCATAATTTAATAGTGGATCTTTCAACGACCATTCATCTTGGATGCCCTCTGGGTAGTATTTTGTTCCAGATGATTCTTCGTGTCCACGTATTCTAAAAGTCATAGCTTCTAAAAGCACTGGTCTAGGATTTTCACGAATATCAATCGCAATTTTTCTAACGGTGCGAATTACCTCTAGGATATTATTACCATCCATTTGAATGGCCTCCATGCCATATCCAATTCCTTTGTCTATAAACTGCTTACATTTAAACTGTTCATCAGATGGTGTGGACAGTCCCCAACTATTATTTTCTACACAAAAAATCACAGGTAAATTCCAAACAGCAGCTACATTTAGAGATTCATGAAAATCTCCCTCCGAAGCTCCACCATCACCGGTAAAAACTAAAGTTGAAAGTTTCTCCTCTTTCAAAAGATTAGAAAGTGCAATACCGTCAGCGATACCTAGTTGAGGTCCGAGATGTGATATCATGCCAATGATTTTATGCTCTTGAGTTCCAAAATGAAACGAACGGTCACGCCCCTTTGTAAAACCGTTTTGTTTACCCTGAAACTGAGAAAACAAACGATTTAAAGGAACATTTCTAGTTGTAAAAACACCAAGATTTCTATGCATAGGAAGAATATATTCCTCATCCTTCATAGCCCATGTCGAGCCAACAGAGATTGCCTCTTGTCCCCATCCAGAAAACCATTTAGTTATTTTACCCTGACGCAAAAGCACTAGCATCTTCTCCTCTATCATTCTAGGCTTTAATAAGCTTTCATAGATAGATAATAACTCTTCGGTCGAAAACCCTTGAGTATCGTAAGAGATAACTCTTTTCATATTTATTGGCTATTAAGAAATTGTATATAGAGACTATTAAACTTTCATCCCACCTACAACTCTTTCTTTTCGTTTGTTCTTCTGTAGACGCTTTCTTGAAACCAAAATGTATGAAGACCTTGCAGAACCTCTCATCATATCTACTTTAAATTTCTTATTTCCATACATAAGCTCAGGCCCACCTTTAGCTGCCCAGTCGGCCACAAAATAGTATCGATCGCGAAGTTTATCAGATTTAGATTTGAAAGTGACAAATTTATTCTCTCCCAACTCAAATCTAATTTTAATCGTCTTATTATCACCAAAGCCTTCAAATACGCATTTCGAATTAGCAGGTATAATAATTGATTCTTTTTCGCTCGTTGAGCTCGAAACAAGTGTCCCTTGATCATCTGTTGTAGTCTCACTCGAAGATGTTCCTATTTGCTCCAAAATTATGGTTGAAGAAGTAAAAAACTGAACCTTTCTCATTTTTTCTTCTGAATCTAATCCGAACTCACTCTTAACCTCGTTCGTAAATGGAACTTTTACTGCACATGAGCACAGAACTAAAATAAATGCTGTTATTCCTAATAATTTTTTCATACCTCTTTTTGACAAATTTAATTTTTTTTAAGTGAATAAAACATCAGACGAATATAGTAACTTTAAATATTTAAAACCTATGAAAGATATTTTCTTTAGTGCTATTTTTTTTTCAGTAATATTATCATGTTCTGATGGCAGGCAAGATGCCCCGCTATCCTATAGCAAGATAGGTGCGTTAAAAGATTCAGTTTCAAAAACCGAGCCAAAAGAATCAATACCGGAAGACACTTTTAAAATTAATTTCAACCCATATCTATTTGAGCAAATAAGCGGCTTAAAAATAGACTCAGTCGCGGTGCTGATAAAAAATGAAGTGATGGATAGAGTTAGCCAAAAGAATACTGAAAAAGTAAATATATTCATTGACTCTAGTACGATTCAATTCAAGGCATGGGATTTTCAAGACTCTACAGACCTGAAAATAGCTTGGTACAATATGCTCGATTGCTTCGGTGAGAATTGCGAAAGCATTGAGCTCTATGACACCCTTTTTCAAATCGATAAATACAATCTTGTTTTTGTAAGTGGAAAATCTATTGATTGGATTTCATCGAGTTGCAACATCGACAAAAGGGATTGGATTCTATATCTCAAAAAAGAGAGAATCCAACCTAAATATCTTTATGTTTTCGAAACTCTTGTTGACGAAAATATTGTTTGGTACAATTTTGACGATCGAGGAATGCAACCTAAAACAAATACGAATGATTAAGATTTTAAACAGAGGCTATATATCAGTGACACCTAAAACTTCCTTTTATCATGAAGTACTAAAAGAGTTGCCAGAAACCAACATATTGCATCAGAATTCAGAAGCGACAATTTATCTAATTGAAGAAGATTTTTGGGACAATGAAAGTGTTTTAAAAAAACATTACAAGAAAATATTAATCAGTGAAAAAAGACAGCTCAGCCCCACAAAAAAAATCGAATTGAGTCAAATTACAATAGATAATATAAATGATTTTTTCACTTTCAGCTTTGGCAACTTAGTTGTGGATAATGAGAAAGATGGAATCACAGTAACTAAAGACGATCTATCAGATTAGCGTTGTAATATGCTGCTAAATGAGAAACTTCTTGACCAAGCCAAGGAGGTTTTTCGAAGGTCTCGTCTTCTGACTGAAGCTCAACCTCCGCAAGAATCAAACCTGAAAGCGCACCTTCAAAAACATCAATTTCCCAAAGCGTTTTATTCATCCTAACCTCAAAACGTTTTTTTTTCAAAACTTTGAGGTTAAAAGTATCTATCATTATTTGTGCATCAGCCATCGGAATCTTATATTCAAATTCTTCGCGCGTTATGCCCTTTGTAGGACCTTTGATTGTAATGTAAGCATCCTTATCCTTGATACGTAAACGAATTGTTTTCTCAATCGTGTTTAATAAATAAGATTGTGAAATGATTGCAGGTATTCCCTTTGGTTGTATCTCCCACGCTTTGGCATCTACTAAAAATTTCCTTTCTATTTCAAGCATATTATGAGGTGTCAGAGAAAAGTCGTTTAATCTCTCGACTAAGCTAATTATTTTTTAAGTTAAATCTATGGAATGAGCTTACATGTGTGGATTGGTTCAAGAACTTGTTATTTTTGTGGTATGCTCCGATTTAGATCACGCACCCCGAGGTGGGTTATTGTCTTTTTAGATCTTATGATTAATGTATTTGCGTTATTCTTCGCATATATCATTCGATTTGATTTAGATTCACAATCAGAACTGATTAAGGAGGAATGGTTGCTTCTCAAAGATTATTTATGGATTTTTATTGTTGTAAAACTTGTTGTTTTCTATCTTTTCAAGATTCACAAAGGCCTTGTTCGCTTTACCTCTACGCATGACTTGAACCGGATTTTTATCGCCGTATCAAGTTGCACTCTAATATTTGCGGGAATAGGATTGATCCGTTATAACTTCATAGATTCCTTTTACTTAGTGCCAACATCGGTACTCATTGTTGAATTCCTGGCGAGCTTTGCCTTTACCGTTGGTAGTAGATTCATTGTTAAATTAATCTACCTAGAATCTCAAAAAAACAAGAACGACATTGAAAATGTCATTGTTTATGGCGCTGGAGTTTCTGGGTTGATCACCAAAAGAACGATTGAAAACGATACGAAGAGCGCCATTCAAATCATTGGTTTTATAGACGACAATCCAAAACTATGGGGCACACGAATAGAGGGTAAAAACATATATCGCCCTTCAGAATTAAATCGAATTCATAAAAAAAAGAACATTGACACCATTATCATTGCCATTCAAAACCCTAAGCCACATAGAAGAAAAGCCTTGTTAGATGAATGTATAACCTTAAATATTAAGGTTCAGAAAGTACCAGATCCCAAAAGCTGGATTAACGGCGAATTTACTTCAAAGCAGTTTGTAAAGGCAAAAATTGAAGATCTACTTGGAAGAGAAGAAATCAAGCTAAATATTTCAAAAATTGAAGCGAACCTCAGTGGCAAAGTTATACTCATAACAGGTGCTGCAGGAAGTATAGGTAGTGGCTTGGTAAAGCAAATTTCAAAATTCAAACCTGAACTACTGATTCTTTTCGATCAAGCCGAATCAGGATTATACGACCTACAGTGGGATATCAAAGATGAAACGCCTGATGTTCGATTTGAAATTGTCATTGGTGATGTAACACATAAAAAACGGGTTGAAAATTTGATTCGAAGTTTTACACCTGAAGTTGTATTTCATGCCGCAGCATACAAACATGTACCTTTAATGGAGCTAAACCCTTCTGAAGCAGTAAAAACCAATGTTTTAGGTTCAAAAATACTCATAGATACTTGTCATGATTTTAAGGTTAAAAAATTCGTGTTTATCTCTACCGACAAGGCTGTAAATCCAACCAATGTGATGGGTGCTACTAAAAGAGTAGCTGAGATTTATGCGCAAGAAAAGAACCTGAATAGCGAAACTCAATTCATTACAACAAGGTTCGGAAATGTATTGGGTTCAAATGGTTCTGTAATACCATTGTTTCAAAGACAAATTGAAAATGGAGGGCCAATAACCATTACTGATAAACGAATCACACGATTCTTCATGTCCATCCCGGAAGCTTGTCAGCTTGTATTAGAAGCGAGTGTCATGGGTAATGGTGGAGAAATTTATGTCTTCGATATGGGAGACTCGGTTAAAATAATTGATTTGGCAAAAAAGATGATTTCATTAAGCGGAATGACAATTGATAAAGACATAAAAATTAAAGTTACAGGATTAAGACCGGGCGAAAAACTCTACGAAGAGCTTTTGGCGAACGAAGAAAACACCCTTCCTACTCATCATGAAAAAATTCTAATTGCCAATACAGCGTTAAAACAAATGAAAGAGTCCGAAATAAACGAACTTATTAGCTTAATTGATGCCCAAAAAAATGATGAACTTGTAACCATAATTAAGTCAATCGTTCCAGAATATGTGAGTAAAAATTCAAGTTTCGAAAAGCTAGACAATAATGATTGAGCCTGTTCATCTTCAGATTCGTTTTGCGGACATAGATTCTATGGGACATGTTAATAACGCTGTTTATTTGAGCTATTTTGAATATACAAGAGTATATTACTTTAAAGCCATGCTTCCTCCTAATTGGGATTGGGTAAGCAATGGAATTATCCTCGCACACACAGAGGTGAGCTACTTAAAACCATTACTTCTAAATGATGATGCAACTGTTCAAATGCTGATTGGTGAGATTGGAACAAAAAGCTTTACGCTTCATTATATCATTCGCGTAAATGATAAAATTATTACGAAAGGTGCATCTACTCTTGTTTGCTATGACTCAAAAATGCAACGATCAATTGGAATACCAACAGAAATGAAAAATTCTTTTACTAAACTTGAAAGCGTTTGATAAGTCCCTTATTTCGTGCTCGTTTTTTATTCGTTTTGATCTATGTGGTCGCGCCTGTTCACTTTCCATATTGTCAAAAGGCACCCTGTTACAAAAAAAAGAAAATATGTAACTTTCAGTACTTGACAAACTGTTATGAGAAAGTTGCTTTCGACAGTGTTACCCAACGTTATTTTTCCAGACAAAATTTCGGAGTGCCATTTGATGGTTCATGTGCTACTTGTCATAGAAATGGTGTTGTAGAGCAAGAAATCACCATCGTAGAAGGCAGGAGAAACGGAACGGACACCTCCTACTTCCCTTCAGGCTGCCCTTTTTCTAGTCAAAGCTTTCTTCTTGGCAAACCACACGGCATTAGCACGACATATTTTGACAGTACAAATCGCGTTAAAAGTGTCATAGAGCACTATATGGGAAGTATAAACGGAACCTACATGCTTTTCGATGCCAAAGGTGACACCTTAAAACTTCAAGAGTATCAAGAAAATCTGCCCAATGGTATCAAAAAAGAATATTATGAAGCATCGATTTTAAAAAAAACAACCCACTACAAAATGGGTTTGCTTCATGGTTGCCAAATCAAATATGATCGAAAAGGAAATAAGCAGTTAGCTATTTCATATTTCGAAGGTAAAAAGCACAATACCTGGACCTACTATTTCGACAACCAAGAAATTGCTCGAAAAGAAGAATGGGATAAAGGCATTAAAGAAGGTGATTTTATAACGTACAACAGTTCAGGGCTTATCATTAGCGAGCAACACTTTAAAAAGGGAATTCCAGTGGGTATTCATAAAGAGTTCTATCAAGATGGTCGCGAAAAAAACATCAAATTCTATTCAAAAAAAGGACGTATCGAGGAAGAACATGCCTTTGATGATTATGGCGTTAAAACAACTATCATCCAAAGGGAGACCAAAGCCATGAAAAAGAAAAAAAGAAAAGGTCAAAAAGAAGACAATAGCTTAATGAACTAAACAAGGCCTAAAAGCATTCCTATGCCCATAAGCAATAGAAAAACAGCGACCAACAGTCTGATGTTTTTTATTTTACGCTTCACAAAGAGTCTTTTACCGAAATAAGAACCTGCAAACGCAAACAAACAAGCTAAAATAATATTCAAACTATTTTCATTTAAACTCGATGATTCTGAACTCAAATATATTGGAATTCTCACAGCATCGATAAGCAAAGACATACAAACGGAAGTTGCAATAAACACCTCTGCTTTTAATCCTGATTTTGATAAAAAAGCCGCTCTTAGTGCACCTTGATGTCCCGATAAGCCACCAAAAAAACCGCTAAGCAATCCACCAATAGGAAAATGCACCTTACCAAATGAAAGCTTACTCAGCAAAGGAATAAAATCCAAAACAGCAAATACAATCATCAAAACACCAATAATAAAGGCCAATAAGTCAACAGCATTTTGACGACCTAAAACATGTATTTCATAAATCAGAATATCAGCACCTATATATTTTTGAATCATTGCACCTAGAAATGCGCCAATTACTGCTGTGATACCAAAAGAAATTAAAACTTGTTTATCAATAAAATTTCGAATCAATATAAATTTCAGAGAATTGTTTGAAATATGAACAATGGCTGTAGCTAAAACAGCCAAATGAATCGGCATAAATATGCAAAATACAGGAAGCAATAGGGTCCCCAATCCAAACCCAGAAAAAAAGGTAAGTAAAGAGGCTGAAAAAGAAACAAAACAGATCAACAACCACATAAATATTTCTTCCATAAATCGTATTTTTAGCGAAAATAAATAGAATGATTGATTTACGAAGTGATACGGTAACTAAACCTAGCAAACAGATGCTTGAGGTCATGTCGCAAGCAAAAGTTGGTGATGATGTATTCGGTGAAGACCCTTCAGTTAATGAGTTACAGGAGTATGCCGCAGCTTTATTTGGTAAAGAAGCTTCTATTTTTTGTGCATCAGGAACCCAAACCAACCAAATAGCCATCAATCTTCATGTTCAACCTGGCGCTGAAGTAATTTGTCATTACGAAAGTCACGTATTTAAATATGAAGGAGGGGGGATTGCTAAAAACTCAGGCGCATCGACAAGAACGGTTGGTGGCGATAGAGGTCGTATAACTGTCAACGAAATTGAACCTTGGATAAACCCGAAGTATGATGTTCACTATCCCTTGACGCAACTGGTGTCTATTGAAGACACCTCAAATAGAGGCGGCGGTGCTGTTTATGACTTTGAAGAAATTAAAAACATAAAAAAATTCTGTAGCAACAAGGGCTTGCCATTGCATTTGGATGGCGCGCGTGTATTCAATGCATTAGTTGAAAACAATGTTGACTATAAGGAATATGCTCAGCAGTTTGATTCTATTTCTGTTTGCCTTTCAAAAGGTCTTGGCGCACCTATTGGTAGCCTTTTAATTGGAGATTCAAGCCTTATTGAACGTGCACGACGTGTTAGAAAAGTGTTTGGAGGAGGAATGAGACAAGCAGGTTTTATTGCTGCAGCTGGATTATATGCCTTAAAGAACAATGTTTTACGGCTAAAGGAGGACCATAATGGAGCTAAAAGAATTGAAAAAAAACTTTTAGAAATGCCGTGGGTAGAACATGTACTTGAAGTTGAAACAAACATTGTAGTGTGTATACTTAAGGATAGCAGTCGCGTCAATGAATTTGTAAACAAATTTGAAGCAAATAATATTCTAATCATGCCGTTTGGAAAAGGGATGCTCAGAATGGTAACACATTTGGATGTTTCACAAAATGATATTTTAGAAGTTTGCGCGTTCATTGAATCACTTGAATAATTGTTTACCTATCTTTAATGTAATATTTAGCACCACCAATCGTTAATCATTTAACGTGAAGTATTATAAAATTATAATTTCTTTCTCCCTCCTGTTTTCTAGCCTGAACGGTATAGCACAGGATTGTAATGTCTTGGATAAAAAGACATTGAAGCAACTTCATAAAATCAAAATAGAACCAGATCTAGACAAAAAGCTGGCATTACTTCACAAAGCAATATCAAAAAACACAACACAAGCCGCACTAGATTACGAAATCGCGGAAACCTATTTAAGGCAAGGTAATATTAGTCTTAGATCAAAAGGCAGTCCTTCTGAAGGAGAGCAGCTCATCAAAAAAGCGGCATACTACTATCAAACCTCAATACAAAAATGCGACAGCTATCATCCAAAGAGTTACTATAATCTTGGTAACATTTTCTTTTCGATGGGCAAGGAAAAAGAAGCCTTATTCTGCTATAAATCCTTTGTGAATTTTGAAGAAAAATACCCAGATCAAATTAAAGGAGATTATCAAAATCAAAAAAACAATGCATTGACTATTATTGATGGATTAGAGTTTGAAGATAAACTGCGGGCGAACCCAGTTCCTTTCAAACCTGAAATGGTCAAAAAGGTCAGTACACCTCTTGATGAATACTTCCCTATGATCTCTCCAGACAATGATTTGTTATTTTATTCTAGAAAGGTAGATCGAACGAGACTGGGAGATATTGCAAGTAATATTGTCGAAGAATTTACAATTTCAGAAAAACAAGGCGAAAACAATACCTTTAGCCAAGGGACGCCGCTCGAAACACCATTCAATGATGGAACGTTTAAAAATTATGGTTCCGCTACTTTATCTGTCGATAATCGAGAAATGATTATCTGTGCTTGTAAAAAAGAGCGGGTTTACAGACAAAATTATTTGAACTGTGACTTATATGTGAGTAAATTCAAACGCACGGGAGCCGGTGGGAATGACTTTCAATGGTCTCCATTAAAAAACTTAGGTCCAAATATAAATACCAAGGACGGCTGGGAAGCACAGCCCTCATTGTCCTCTGATGGCCAAACCCTATTCTTTACTTCAATTCGAAAGGGTTCTAGAGATAATGACATTTACATATCAAAAAAACAAAACGACGGAACATGGGGGCCAGCGAGGCCATTTGATGAAATTAATACCGCAGGAAAAGATAAAAGTCCATTTTTTCATCAAGATGGTGAAACACTTTATTTTGTCTCTTCCACAAGCGATGCACGAAGAGGAATGGGTGGTTTAGATATATTCTATGTAAGGAAAGATGGTAAATCTTGGACCACGCCTCAAAACATTGGTTTCCCTATAAATTCCCCTGAAGATGAGCTCGGGATTTTTGTTTCTACAAGTGGTAGGATTGCCTACTTTTCATCCTATAAAGACGGTAATTGGAATATATATGCTTTCAATTTATATAAAGAAGCCCGTCCAGAAGAGGTCGTGATAATAAAGGGGAATATTTCTGCGAGTGATGGGTCTACAGTGAAAGGAGCAAAGATCAGTATCCATTATGACGACACCGATAAAACACAAGAAATTAATGTTAACGAGGATGATGGAAGCTATGCAGCCGTAGTGAAGATCAAAGACTCAAAAACAATATCCATAGTCGCAGAAAAAGAAAATGCAACTTTTGCCGTATCAAAAATAAATTTAGAACCGCTTCAAGCTCTTTCAAAAGAACCATTAAA
>JAKMFD010000004.1 GCA_022425625.1 Crocinitomicaceae bacterium
AGCATAATTGGTTTTATATTGCCCCGTATATTAGACTTGGCCTCAGAAATTGGTCTATATTTTGTGCTTATCAACCATTAAATTTATTTTCCGAAACTGGTAGTGTAAATATGCAGCCCATACAAATGGGGTTAAGCTTATCCTTGTTCTAATGATTGATACACATTCTCATATGTATAGCGAGCAATTTAACGGGGATAGACCTGAGGCTTTGTTGCGCGCAAAAGCGGAAGGAGTTGAATTCATTTTATTACCCAATATTGATGAAGAATCGATTGATGCACTTCATTCACTTTCGGATGCTGAAAAAAATTGTCTTCCAATGATGGGTTTGCATCCTTGTAGTGTTAATGAGGATTTGAATAAGAAGCTCTTACTTGTCGAAAACGAATTATTTCAAGGTGTAAGAAAATATATTGCTGTTGGAGAAATAGGGATTGACTTATATTGGGACCGTTCACATATTGAGGCACAAAAGGAGGCGTTTCGCATTCAGATTTCTTGGGCAAAAACGTTAGGTCTTCCTATTGTGATTCACGCACGAGATTCTATGGCAGAGATCTTAGAGATTCTCGATGAAGAACACGCTGAGGATTTAAGTGGTGTCTTTCATTGTTTCTCGGGGAATGATGCGGATGCACGCCGTATTTTATCCTATAAAAGTTTTATGTTTGGAATTGGCGGAGTTGTTACTTTTAAAAATTCCAAATTGCCCCAAGTCCTTGCGGGTATACCTTTGAATAAGATCCTGTTGGAAACAGATTCACCATATTTAGCACCTGTTCCTTTTAGAGGGAAACGTAATGAAAGTGCATACCTTTCATATGTTGCTGAGAAGCTTTCGGATATTTATGAATGCTCAATTGATATTATAAAAGAAAAGACAACAGCGAATGCTGAAAGGCTTTTCCAAATCACTAAATTTATTGCATCATGACAAAAGTATTGGTGATTTATACAGGGGGTACGATTGGAATGATCAAGGATCCAGAGACAGGCTTATTAAACAGCTTTGACTTTAATTCTGTCTATGAACATATCCCTGAGCTTCATAGATTACATACAGAAATTGACACAATGAGTGTATCGAATCCAATTGATTCATCAGAGATGACCTCTACCCATTGGATTGATATGGCTAAAAGTATTAAAGCATCTTATCACCTTTATGATGGTTTTGTTATTCTTCATGGAACAGACACTATGTCTTATACGGCATCAGCATTGAGTTTCATGATTCAAGGGCTTCAGAAACCAGTGATTTTAACAGGGTCCCAACTCCCAATAGGAGTTATAAGGACGGACGGTAAAGAAAACCTCATAACGGCTATTGAAATAGCGGCGGCAAAGGACTCTAATGGAGAATCTATTATTCAAGAGGTAGCGGTTTATTTTGAGTATTCTTTATATCGAGGGAATCGAAGTTCAAAAGTAAGCTCTCACCAATTTGAAGCATTTAAATCCCCCAATTATTCGGAGCTTGCGATTGCAGGTGTGAATATTAAATATAAATGGAGTTCGTTATTTCGATCCAAATACCCTGAACCGAACTATAATTTTGGCTTATCGAATTCCGTTGCTCTTTTAAAAATTTATCCAGGCATGGATATAAATTTATATCGAGGTCTTTTTGATGTAACGAATTCCAAAGGCATCGTTCTTGAAACTTTTGGATCAGGAAATGCACCATCTATTTTAGAAATGCAGGGCCTTATGAAAACGTATATAGAAGCGGGGGGATTCATCGTAAATATTACCCAATGTAGCTCAGGAGGCGTTAAGCAGGGCGCTTATCAAACAAGTTCTTTCTTTAATGAAATTGGTGTAATTAGTGGTTCAGACTTGACAGTTGAAGCGGCTATTACAAAGCTCATGTATATTTTGGGTAATGAATCAGATCCTGCTAAAATTAAAGCATTTATTGCAACACCAATTTGTGGTGAAATGGAGTATTGATTTAATGTTCGGTTACAGAACCATTTTCCACAAGTAAGGTGCGATTTGGAAATAGCTTAACTATATGCATGTCGTGAGTCGCCATAATAATTGCAGCATTTTTTTCTTTGGAAACTGCGATAAGTAGACGCATGATTTCCTCGGATGTTTCCGGATCAAGGTTCCCTGTGGGCTCATCTGCTAAGATTAATTTAGGGTCATTTAATAGAGCCCTAGCTATTGAAACTCTTTGCTGTTCTCCACCAGAAAGCTCATGTGGCATTTTAGCCCCAGTATCTTCGAGGCCAACCATTTTCAAACAAGCTAAACTTCGTTCATGAATTTCTTTTTTCTTTTTCCAACCTGTTGCTTTAAGTACAAAGTATAGGTTTTGTATGACATTACGGTCCATTAATAATTGAAAATCTTGAAAGACGATTCCTATCTTTCTTCTCATTGATGGGATATGCTTTCTTTTGAGCTTTTTAAAATTAAATTCATCAAATTGTCCTATTCCTTCTTGAAGCGGAAGCTCACCATATAATGTTTTCATTAAACTACTTTTACCACTGCCTGTTTTTCCAATTAGAAAAATAAATTCACCTTCCTGAACAGACAGCTGAACATCGGAAAGAACCTTATTTCCCTTCTGAAAAATATTGACGTTGTTAAGAGTAACTACTTCAGACATAATACTTATAGGTTTATACAAAAGTGCAGAATCATCCTTGTCATAATATATTTACTCAATAATATCTCTTAACAAGCTAAGGTTTAAAACTTTTGAATTCATGTTTAACTTCATTTGATTGTGAATGTAAATTTGTTTAGTGCGAAAAAGTAGAACATTATTTATTTTAGTGGCCCTTGCCACTCTTCCCTTCCTTGTTTCATCTCAAAAAACAGACAAGTACACCAGTCTTTATGATGGATACTTTAGAGGTGAAGAGCTCTATAATAACCTCCAATATGGAGCAGCGAAAAAAGAATTTAGAGCATTTATTAACCTGTGCAATAACTACAATGACCCTTTATTCCAGAAGGCAATGTATTACGAAGGTCTATCTGGTTTAGAGCTATACAATAGTGATGCGATCGATTTATTGATGGATTACAATCGGATATATCCAGAAAATATTCACAGATACTTTATAAATTTTAAAATTGGGAATTCTTTCTTTCAAGATGAAACTTATGATGATGCAGAACTGTGGTTCGGGAAATTATCAGCAGGGGATCTAGACACTTCTTACAGAGAGGAATATTATTTTAAACTTGGATATGCAGCACTTCAAAATGAGAATTTTGAAGTGGCGATCAATGCCTTTAGAGAGAATGTACAAGGCAAGTCTCAATACGCGCCACCAAGCAAGTATTTCTTTGCGCATTTGTGTTATGAACGAGGTTCATATCAGCTCGCTCTTGAGCAATTTTTAGAACTTGAAAAGAACACTGACTATTGCGGAATTGTACCTTACTATATTGTTCAGATTTTTCACAAGCAAGAAAATTATGATGCCGTTATAGATTATGCCCCAACTGTACTTTCTTGTAAACTCATCAACCATGAAAAAGATGTTAATCATATAATAGGTAACGCCTTCTACAACAAAAGAAATTATGAAGAGGCACTAGATTATTTATTGAATTACGCAAAAAAATCTAGACTGACAAGAGATGATGCCTATCAGATTGGATATGCACTATTTGAAACAAAAGAATTCGAAAGTGCTGTTTATTATTTAGACCAAGTGGTTCGAGTCGACGATAGCCTCGGCCAAATCTCCATGTATAAAATTGCAGAGTGTTATCAAATATTGAAAAAACTCTTACCGGCAAGAAGTGCTTTTGAAGCTGCTTCACAGATGACCGCAATCCCCAAAATAAGTGAGGACGCCTTGTATAATTTTGCGGTCATTTCTTTTGCTGTTGACATAAATCCTTATGATGAATCAGTTAGGGCGTTTGAGAATTATTTAGCGACTTACCCTAATTCCTCTCGTAAAGAAGATGTTTACCAATACCTTATTAACGCTTACAGTTCAACGAGTAATTATAAAAAAGCTATTGAGTCATTAAATAAACTTCCAACGCTAGACACTAGGTTGAAACGTGTTTATCAAACCCTATCATACAATAGGGGTGTTGAGCTTTTTCAAAAGCGGTTATATAATTCCTCGATTGCTGCATTTGCAGCAGTGAATGACCATCCCGTTGACCCTGAACTGAACGCACTTTCGAGATACTGGATTGCTGATGCATATTATAGACAAAATAAAATGCAAGAAGCAATTGCGAACTACAAATTATTTATTGCCTCGCCAGCCTCGAATGCGATTCCTGAAAAAGTTGATGCCTATTACAACATAGCTTATGCCTATAAAGAAATTGATGCTGAAACTAGAGCTTCGGAAAACTTTAGAATATACCTTCAGTCGAACCCCAATAATACTCGTAAAGAGGTTGATGCTTGTTTTCGAGTGGCAGATATCTTTTATCTCAATAAAGAAAATGCCCTTGCAATTGAGTTTTATGAAAAGGCCCTTGCTTATAATTCTAGTTTAAATGATAAAGCCCTTTATTATGTTGCAAAGACCTACGGATATAGTGGGCAAGGCAGTCTTAAAGTAGCGAAGTTAAAAGAAATTTTAACGTCATATTCAAGCTCGAAATATGCGATGAATGCCACATTTGAATTGGCAAACACCTATTCTTCGATAGGCAATAACGATGATGCATTAACTTATTATGATAATTTAATATTTGATTTCCCAAATTCACCCTTTATTACGCAAGCCAAAATAGGAAAGGCAAACTGTTACTTGAAAAAATGGCAGTATGGCAAAGCCGAAACCGCCTTCCTCAAAGTACTGGCTGAACACGAAAATGAAAAAGATGTTTGTGAAGTTGCAGCGAAAGGCCTTGTAGATGTCTACACCGCGCAACAAAAGCCACAGAAAGCTGCAGAGGTCGTTGACCGCTATAGTTGCATAAATTACTCTGATGATGAAAAGGAGAACTTATTTTATACACCAGCGCTTCAAGCTTATTTAGATACTAATTATCAAGAGGCGATCGATAAATTCAAGGTCTATTTGAATAGCTTTTCTGAGACAGGGCAGTACGTTGCTGAAACATATTATTACTTGGGCACTTCATATCTTGCGATTAATGATACTTTGAATGGTATTAATAATTATGAGTTATTCTTGGATGCTACAAGCAATTCATACAGTGAGTCAGCAGCAAGAAGAGTCAGTCGATTTTATTATGAACAAAAGAATTATCAAAAAGCATTACCCTATTACGAAAGGCTTGAGTCACTGGCCACTACGCCTAGTACCTTGTTTACGGCGAGATTTGGTATTACTAGAGCAGCATTTTTTATTGAAGACTATGAAAAGAGTAAAGAATATGCTACCCGCGTGCTCGAATCCTCCACATTAACAGATGTACAGCAGGCAGAGTCAAATTACGCCCAAGGAATCTCAGCTTTTAAACTTAAGCAATACAATGATGCTCAAGCCCCTTTGCAATGGCTTGTTGATAACACAACTACTTTCATGGGTTCAGAGGCTAAATATACAATGGCTTTTATTCACTACGAGCTTGATGACTTGAACACATCAAACCTAGAAATCCAAGAACTTTTAAAAATGAAACCCAGCTATGACTATTGGATTGCTAAAGGCCTGATTTTAAAATCAAGGATATTAACAAAGCAAAAAGATTATGTTCAAGCAGAACAAAACTTAAAGTCCGTAAAAGAACATTATCCGAATCAAGATGACGGAATCATTGAAGAGGCTAACGCTTTATGGCAAGAAATTTTAATCCTTAAAGAAGCTGCTGAAAACAACAATGAGGAAAGCCCCGAAACTAAAATCGAAATAGATGAAGAATAGCCGCCTAATTTTAATGCTGTGTTTTCTTTTTGCGTTCTTCCAATTGAGTTATGCGCAACCTCCAGATGTAACTATTGACGGAAAGGGAAGTAGGCAAGTTGAACCTGCCACGAGATTAACACTTTCACCTAAAATCATTGATACTGTGAAGCCTTCAGAGGTGGCCTCTTATCCTTTATTGGTTTATTTATATCCTACAGAAATTCAATTAAGCCCTATAAAGGCCGCAGAGATTGAAACTACAGAAAAATTACGTCAGCTTTATCCAATTTATGCCAAAATAGGAATGGGTTCAGGGATTATGCCGTTAGGTCAATTTGTTTATAATTCTACAAGATCGAAGGGTTATCAATATGGGGTTATGGTTGATCATATTAGTGCTTTTGCACAGATAAAAAACCGAGATGGTGTTGCATACGCACCTGCGAATTATGATAAAACGAATGCTACCGTTTATGGAAAAATAGTGGACAACACATACATGATTAATGGGCAGTTGAGTTACATGAATCATGGATTTAATTATTACGGAGTACCCAACGATACGATTGATCAGTCTTTAATCGGTCAGCGGTTTCAGAAAATTGGTGGTCAGCTAGGTTATGTCTCTGATTTTGGGGATAGTGCGGTAATGAATTATGCGGTTGATTTAGGCTACCACTTTTTGCAAACAGCGGCACCTGAAGAAGATTCAATTTCAGATTGGCGAACAGGTGAACACAATGCCTCTTTGAATATAAAAGGTTGGTATAATTATAAATCAGAGGAATTTTATGCAAATCTCGGTGCACGCATAAACAGCTATGCTTTTGGGGTAGAGGACTCAATCATTAACCAAGTTATAGACACGGGAAGATTCAGACAAAACACAATTATTGATTTTAAACCGGGTGTGCTTACCCAACTCATGAATAACCGTTTTAAGCTAGATATTGGACTTTCTATGGCGCTGGATATTGGGGAAGAAACACGTTTTTATATATACCCTCAAGCTGAGATTAAATATTCATTATTTAATGACATCTTCATTCCTTTTGCTGGGATAAGAGGAGGATTAACTCAAAATTCGTTTTCCTCGCTTACAAATGTAAACCAGTTTTTAGCACCTTCAATTGTTTTAGCTAACGAAAATAATCCATATGATATTTTTGGTGGAATTAAAGGGACTTTAAGTAAAAAAATGGGGTTCAACATTAATGCGAGTTTCAAAAAAATAACCAATAAGGCATTTTTTGTAACAGATACTTTATCGGCACTTCGAAATCAATTTGGCCTCTTATATGATACCTTGAATCATACCTGTATTGAGGCATCGATTTTTTATCAATTAGATGAGAAACTTAAAATTGACGGTATTGCAAGATTCAATTCCTATGAAACGATGAATGAAACATATGCTTGGAATTTACCCATATTAGAGTTTCAGATCCGAGCCGCATATAACTTGTTTGATAAATTCATGCTGAATCTTGATGGTCACATTGAAACAGGTAGAAAAGCCCTAATATATGACTTAATTGATGGTGCGGAAGAGGAAAACAATCAATACTATATTAATCTCGGTGCAATTGTTGACTTTAATATAGGGGTTTCTTACCGCTATAATAAAAGAGTAACAGCATTTGTGCAATTAAACAATCTCGCCTCTCAGCGCTACAATAATTGGTACAATTACCCAGTCCAACCAATTCAGATTATGGGTGGTGTATCGTTCAGGTTTTAAAATAAATTAACGTGAATTCAGAGGCAATATTTCTAGTGCGAAAAGGAACCGCAAAGCAAGCTTTTGAAAAACAAAAAATTTCCCTTCCCGCTTTAAAGGATCATGAAGTTTTAATCGAAAGTGAGGCTTTTGGTTTGAATTATGCGGATGTAATGGCTAGAAATGGTCTTTATCGAGAAGCGCCTCCTATACCATGTGTTATCGGTTATGAAGTTGTAGGTAGAATTATAGAGGTTGGAGCGAAAGGAAATCCGAATTTAGTCGGTCAGCGGGTATTGGCTTTTTGTAGATTTGGCGGATATGGACGTCATGTTATTACTACTCAATTGGCGGTCTTACAAATTGGAGATTTGCCGTCAGCGGAGGTGCTAGCCCTTAGTACTCAGGGTGTAACCGCATATTACATGTCGGATTATTTGGCTCCAATACAAAAAGGAGACCGTGTTTTAATTCATGCGGCTGCTGGAGGTGTAGGAACGATGCTTATACAATTAGCAAAACGAAAGGGAGCAGAAGTGATTGCAAAGGTCGGTTCCGCTCAGAAAGAACACTTAGCTAAAGAAATGGGTGCTGACTATACAATAAACTATAAATCTCAAGATTATTATGAGTCGCTGAAGGATAAACCCAAAATTGATGTGAGCTATAATCCTTTTGGAGGTTCAACTTTCAAAAAGGATTTTAAACTTTTGAAACCGGGAGGTAAATTGTTTTTATTCGGTGGTTCTGAATTGTCTGGGGGTAAATTTGGATTTATTTCCTCTTTAAATTTTCTGAGAAAAATGGGCGTTTTAATCCCGGCTGTATTAATGATGAGCTCTAAAAGTATTTTAGGAGTAAACATGCTAAAGGTCGGGGACCACAGTCCCCAAGTTATGAATGATTGTTTGGCAGCAGTTCTTCAATTGTATAAGAATAAGGAAATAAAAGCAGTCGTAGGAAAGGTATACCCTGTTGATCAAATTGCATTCGCACACGAATATTTGGAAAGTGGAAATTCTACAGGAAAGATATCCGTTTTATGGGACTAAGCTTTTTTAGCAAATAGTTTCGATAATAAATTCTTGATTTGCGAACGAAATAAAAACATTAATATCAAATAAGGAATAATCATTAGAAAGAGGATTCCCGAATTAATTGTACTACCAAAGGACGCTTCTTCTAAACCACTTCCTTGCTCTGACAATAGCTTACATTGTGAACAGCCTTGACTCCAAATAGACTGAGAAAACGTTATTAACAAACCGAAAAAAAGAAATATTTTAAATTTCATTTCATTATTTTTTTTACGACATCCCAAAGGTACGAATTGCCTAATGCAAAACAAAATACGCTAACTTTACAATATGAAAAACTTCATCATCATTATTCTATTAGCCAACATCGTTTTTGGGTGTTCACCTGATTCAGATAAGATGCCTGAAAAGGCAGCAGTTGATGTCTCCAATATAGACGCTTATGCTGATCAAATGGCATTGTTGAATAACGAACTTCAGCAGCGCCCAAATGATATTTCTCTTTTGCTTCAGAGTGCGAATTTAGCGCTTGAGAATTATGACTATTCTAAGGCGCTTGCGGATGCAGCAAAGGCCTTTAGACTCGACAGTAATAATGTTGATGCAAAATTAGTTTATGCACTCACTATAATCAATCAGTCGGATCGTTCAGTTGCAGATATTCGTAGGGCACAGGGTTATTTTCAAAGTATCATAAAAATACTTCCTGATTATCCTAAAGCGATGATTGGACTTGCCAATACTTATGTTCTTCAGCAGGACTTTGAACAGGCTCGAGATTGGATTGACAAGACTCTAGCTATTGCCCCAAAGTTTTTTGATGCTCATGTTTTGAAAGGAAGTATATACAAAGTTTTGTCTGCTGCATTGACGGAAGATGAGGGCTCAGAGGCCCTATCAAGAGCTTACATGGATTCGGCAATACAAACTTATGCTCGAGTGAGTCAGTATTATCCCGATCGTCCAGAAACATATGTTCAGTTAGGGATATTGTATCAGCAATCAGGTAATAAAAGCTGTATTGATCAATTTTATTCCGCTGTTCAATTGTCACCAGAAAATTTAGATTACATGTATGCCCTTGCTTACGCGTATAGCCTTTTTAATCAAGAGCGCAGGGCAATGGTTGTATATCAGGAAATGCAAGACTTAGATTCAAGCTATAGTGAAGCCTATTGTCAAATGGGACAGATATATCAGAAAAAATATAATGAATTAGATAGCGCTTTGTACATGTACAGAGAGGTTATTTCAATAGATCCAAATCACGTCGATGCTTATGTGAATATGGGTGTGATTTATGAAGCTCAAAAACAAAACACAAATGCACTTAGGAGCTACGCAAAGGCATTAGCCATCTTACCTGAGGATAGAAGCCCCTTTATGAGTTTGAAGGATTTTGCCATCAATCAAGGCCTAGCTAGAGCTTATGCGGATGAACTCAAGACTAAGCTTTGAAAAGGATAGAGATTATTGGTGCCCTATTTGGAGATGCAGCATTGCCACTTCTAGGCTTTTTATTTTGGGATTGGGGGTTCTATTTCATCGTTCTGTTTTTTGTCTTTGATAATGTGATTCGTTCCATATTCTTGAATAAAAGGGTGAAAAATTTACCATCGATGAATGTTAACCGTCGTTTTGCTCTTAAAGGAATTTCAATCACATTTCTAGAGTTGTGTTTACTGCATTTATTGGTGTTTCTCACTTTAGCCCCTATTGAATTCTTTCAAGAGATTTGGGCCTTCTTGAGTTATGAGGAATTGGGCATTGCTCAAGGCGTCTTGCTGATTCCATTGTTGGTCTTCAATGAACTATTTAGAATTAGGAATGAAATGAAAGCTAAAGTCCCCCAAAACGTGCGATTTGAAATCTTGAAGAGTAGCCAATATTTTCAGTTTGGCCGTTTGATCCTTTGGTGCATATTTATTCTAGGAGCCTCCTTTTTAGACATTAAAGAAAGTGTTTTAGTCGTAGTTCTTATTGCGACACTTTGCGTACAACCATTTTATGTTTTCAGAAATATTTCTTAAGGCAATTGATATAAAGGGATAAATTAAATTTTAGCTTATTTTTGTTGAGCTAATCAGTGATATGGATAAAAATCAAGAGTTACACGATAAGAGAAGCAAGTCCACACTTGGAGGTGGAGTTGAAAGAATAGAACGACAACATAATCAGGGCAAGTTAAGCGCAAGAGAAAGAATAAAGGTCTTACTCGATGAAGCGAGCTTTAATGAAATTGGAGGATTTGTTGAACATCGAGCAACTGCCTTCGGTTTGGATAAACAAAAGATTCCCGGAGATGGTGTTGTTTCAGGCTATGGAACTATACATGGAAGACTGGTTTATGTTTTTTCACAAGACTTTACTGTTTTAGGGGGATCACTTTCTGAGACACACGCTGCAAAAATATGTCGCGTTATGGATATGGCACTCAAAAATGGTGCTCCATTAATTGGTCTGAATGATTCTGGTGGTGCAAGAATTCAAGAAGGCGTCGTCTCATTAGCCGGATATGCCGATATTTTTTATAGAAACACTCGTGCTTCAGGTGTTATACCGCAGCTCTCCGTAATTATGGGGCCGTGCGCTGGTGGTGCTGTTTATTCTCCGGCTTTGACAGATTTCATCTTTATGGTTGAAGACACATCCTATATGTTTGTTACAGGTCCGAATGTTGTAAAGACAGTAACACATGAAGAGGTAAGCTCTGAAGATTTAGGTGGTGCCAAAACGCATGCTGAGAAATCAGGAGTTAATCACTTTACTTCGGGTAACGATGTTGAATGTCTGAAGAGTGTACGTGATATAATGAGCTATCTGCCTCAAAATGCTCAGGAAGAGGCTCCTCACCCCAAGGTGTTTAGCTTTGATGCAAAAAAAGAAAATAATATAGAAGAGGTATTACCTGAAAATTCCACAATTCCATACGATATCAGAAAAATAGTGGATTGTGTCATAGACGATGGTTCTTTCAGAGAGGTGCATAAGGATTTTGCAACAAATATTGTTGTTGGTTTTGCAAGAGTTGAAGGTAGAACAATCGGTGTAGTTGCGAATCAACCTGCATCACTTGCAGGGGTTTTGGATATAGATTCCTCGCGAAAAGGGGCAAGGTTTGTAAGATTTTGTGATGCTTTTAATATTCCGTTACTTGTATTTGAGGATGTGCCTGGATTCTTACCTGGTACGGACCAAGAATGGCGTGGTATAATATCTCATGGTGCAAAGCTTTTGTATGCGTTTTCTGAAGCTACAGTTCCAAGAATAACAGTTATAACAAGAAAGGCATATGGTGGTGCTTTTGACGTCATGAACTCTAAAAGTATAGGTTCTGATTTGAATTTTGCATGGCCTACTGCCGAAATTGCTGTCATGGGAGCAAAAGGCGCAGCTGAAATAATCTTTAAAAAGGAAATTGCAAACAGTCAGGATCCTCAAAAGAAATGGCTCGAGAAAGAGGCAGAGTATGCATCTCTTTTTGCGAATCCATATCGGGCAGCAGAGCGCGGCATAGTTGATGAGGTGATTTTCCCACATGAAACAAGAAGTAGAGTAATTGCAGGATTCAAGATGCTTGAAAATAAAAAGGAATCCTTACCAAATAAAAAACATGGGAATATCCCACTTTAACAAAATAAGAAATGAAAGAATTAATAGAAGCTTTTCCAGAAAACATAAAAGAGGCCTTAAATATTGCAGAGGCTTCTACCTTAAAGAAACCTGTAAATCAAACGACAAACATTGTAATGTGCGGTCTTGGGGGATCTGGCATTGGAGCTAAAATGGTTGCGAACTGGTTACAAGATGAATTAAAAATCCCTGTTACTCAGGTAAATGACTATACACTACCTGGATTTGTAAATGAAAACACGCTAGTTATCGGCTCGAGCTACTCCGGAAATACAGAGGAAACAACAATTGCTTTGGAAGATGCTAAATTGAGAGGGTGTCATATTATTGCAATTTGTAGCGGTGGAAAACTTGAACAATTTTGTAAGGCTAACGATTATGACTGTATTCTTGTACCTGGAGGAAACCCACCAAGAAGTGCCTTGGCCTATTCAGTAATTCAATTGCTTCACATATTTGCAACTTTGGGTTTCTCATCTCATCAACGAAAAGAAGAAATGATTGCGGCCGGCGCATTCATATCCGAACAGCAGGATGAAATTCATGCGCTTGCAAAAGAAATGGCAGCCCATCTATTTGGCAAAGTTGGTGTTTATTATGCGGAGACAAAGTACGAAGGGGTTATAGTTCGAGCACGTCAACAGTTTAATGAAAACTCTAAATATTTAGGTTGGCATCATGTAATTCCTGAGATGAACCACAACGAACTTGTCGGATGGACCGGTGGTGATGAACGATTTGCGCCTATATTTTTTGATACGGGTGATTTACATCCAAGGAATTATAAAAGGTTTGAAATTTCAAAAGCTGCAATCGAGAAAAAATGTGGCAAAGTATTAAGTGTTAATGCCAGAGGTAATTCATTTATTGAGCGCTCAATTTATCTTATAAATATTGTCGACTGGGCTTCTTATTATTTGTGTGAAATGAATGGTGCAGATATTATTGATATAGAAATCATCGATTATCTGAAAGGTGAATTGGCGAAGTTTTAGTCCATGAAACCAAGAGTAATTGTCCATGATATTGGTGTGATAGATTATCAAGAGGCTTGGGATTTTCAAGAGGAATTATTCAAAGCATCTGTAGATTTAAAAATCTCCAATCGAAAGGGCACAACTCAACAAAAAACATTGAATCATTTATTGTTTTGTGAGCATCCTCATGTTTATACTTTAGGTAAGAGTGGTAAAGAGTCCCATTTATTGCTGAACAATGAGGAGCTAAAAGATAAAAATGCTGTTTTTTATAAAATAAATCGCGGTGGTGATATAACCTACCATGGACCGGGTCAGTTAGTAGTTTATCCAATACTAGATCTAGAGCATTTCTTTACGGATATCCATAAATATATGAGGCTGTTGGAAGAAGCCGTAATTCATACGATTGCTGCATATGGTCTTAAAGGAGACAGAATAGAAGGCATGACAGGAGTATGGCTAGATGTCGGAACCCCTAAGGAGCGTAAGATATGTGCCCTTGGTGTAAAGGCATCTCGATGGGTTACAATGCATGGAATAGGGTTTAATGTAAATACAGATTTAGATTATTTTTCGAATATTGTTCCTTGTGGAATAGAGGATAAAGCGGTAACTTCAATGAAAAAGGAGCTTGGTATTACGGTGAACATGGAAGATGTCAAAGCCATATTACTGCAATCATTAAAAGAATCTTTTGGTTTTCGTGTCTTGTGATTATATAATTTATGATGGTTAAGAAAACAATTAAATACATAGCTTACTTCATTCTATCGATTGTTGTGGCGGTTAACCTATTTATTCTTCTTTCGGGACGATATTATCTTTATTCAGGTATTGCCAAAACTTATTTAATAGGTAAAATGGGTCCGGGCATATATGATTTAGATGTTTTCCCTGTGAACAAAATTCCTAAATCCACTAAAGAAAAGAAACTTCAAGTAAACTTTTCAAAAGCAAGTATCACAGATAAGGAAGAACAATATTTAAATGAAATTGATACACGCGCATTTTTAATTTTTCAAGACGACACTTTGATTCATGAACAATATTGGGGAGATCATTCCATTGATGAGGTATCAAATTCGTTTTCTGCCTCTAAAACTGTAATAGGTTTACTTATTGGTATAGCCATTGGAGAAGGCAAAATCCCTAGTGTCGATGAACCTGTAAGTACTTATATTCCTGAGTTTAAAACCAAGGGCAGAGCGCGGTTAACTATTCGGCATTTACTCACGATGTCCGCTGGTTTTGATTGGCAGGAAAGTGGAAAGAATCCGCTCTCTGAAGCTGCTGAGGGATATTATGGCACGGATCTTTATGGTCTTGTGACAAGGTTAAGAATTATTGAAACTCCAGGAAAAAGGTTCCATTACCAAAGTGGAAATTCACAAATTTTAGGATTCATTATTGAAAAGGCAACAGGCGAAACACTTACGAATTACATGTATAAAAAAATATGGGATCCTATTGGAGCTAGCCGAGATGCTTACTGGAGTCTTGATAAAGAAGCCGGCGATGAGAAAGCTTTTTGTTGCTTGTATGCAACTGCACGTGATTTTGCTCGTTTAGGTCTACTCGTTCTTCATGAGGGGAAGGTTAATGGTATACAGATTGTGCCTAAAGACTTTATAACACAAATGGTTCAAACACCAAAAATGGCTACAGATGACCACGTTTTAAATATGCGTTACGGTTGGCATATATGGGTATATAAAAATCAAGGGAAACCAGTGCATTATTTTAGAGGCTTAAAAGGGCAATACGTTATTGTATTACCGCATTTAAATCGTGTTATCGTGCGCTTAGGAGAGAAGAGAGGCCCACATTACAAGCTGTCAGACCAAAGTGATTTAAAGTCTCAGAACGCAGAAAAACTTGGGCATACAATTGATTTATTCGAATATTTAAACATAGCCGATGGCATTGTTAACCTAAGCTCTAATAAATGAAAGAAGAATTAAAAGGACCAAAGGTTGAAAACCTATCCGTAGCAATAGTGCAAACTGTGCTAGAAGGTGAAATGAGCTACTATGCCTATTTAATTAGCAGTAGGGATGATATTATGGAAGGCATTATCATATCAAGTACGGGCTATGGAGTGGATACCAAAACAGGGGAAAAAATAAGAACTTCTACTCTTAGGCACACGATTGAGATTTTATTGCCAAATGAAGCAGCAAAGATTGAGCCTATTATGCCCGATGTTTTTGGTTTGTCCAATGAATATTGGGTAAGCTTTTGGGTTAATGATGTGATGTATGACAAGAGGTTTGTTTTTCCAGCTGAATCGATTTCGGATAAAAACATGATACTGATAAAACCTCTTGGATTGAAGGGAGTACTGATAAATTGAGACGGTTTAATTACTCATAAAATGATTTCTTGGTTAAAAAATCATCAAGCTCTAAATGCTATAGTTGATCTGAAATTTGTCTAAAGATATTCCACCAATTGACGCGTTCAGCAATTAACTTGTCTTCACGATTGTTTAATAGTACGATTATGACTTCTTTCTCAGGATAGATATATATGTGCTGTTTGTATAGACCAATTGCCATGAAATCTTGATACTTCTGAAGTCCAATATGCCATGAATAATTAAAATTTAGGCTACTTCCTTCTGTACTGTCTCTTCTAATACTTTTATTATACCAATCTTCGCTGAAAACTGTTTTACCATTCCATTTGCCTTTGTTTAAATACAGCCTGCCAAATTTTGCATAATCTTTTGCGGTTGCGGAAATACAGCAAAAAGCCTTTTCCAGGCCCTGTTTATCAGTGGACCACTGTGCATCTTCACACATCTCAATAGGCTCCCATAAGTATTGCTGCGTGAACTCAGAAAGGCTTTTGCCTGTGGCCCTTGAAAGGAGTATTCCTAATAATTCTGTATTGATGTTGAGGTACTTTTGTTTTATGCCGGGAGCACACTCGAAAGTTATTTTTTCAATTTCAGACTCGATATTTTTTCCATAATACAGTCGCGCATCTGTGGCAATAGAGGGTTTTATACCTGAGGTGTGATTGAGTAAATGTCTAATACGTAAGTTATCAGAAAACTGGGCTCTAGACAATTCTGGCAACCATTTTATGACGGGTGAGTTCTCGCTGGGGATAGCACCTTTATCTATCGCGATCCCTATCAAACAAGAAACAAGAGATTTTGCAATTGAATATGATAGATGTTTTTGATTTATGTTATGCGTGTTTCGATAATTGAAAATCAGACTGTCACGTTGAATGACCAAAAAAGCTCTTACTGCATGATTTGCACAGAGCGTATTTAAATTTTCAAAGCTAGGTCTGTCATTAGTCCAATTGTTAACCTTTAATTCTGTTTTATGATTCGCAATTTTGAACTGAAAACAGTCATTTTCCGCCTGTATCGTATTTGATGGAAACCGTTCAGCATCTTTTTTATCAGGGGCACCTAAAAAAACACTTCGTATTGGAATACATGAGCAACTTAGTGCAATCAATATAAGAATGGATATTGCATATTTTATATACATAGTTTATTTCAGTAAAGAATTATTTTTAAACTATAGCTAGAAGATTAAATTTTCACCGTTCATTTCATCGGGAACAGGAACATTTAGTCTTTTTAAAATCGTTGGAGCTATATCAGCAAGTTTTCCGCTTTTCAGTTGATGTTTTTCCTGCGAAACAAATATTATCGGTACTGGATTGGTGGTATGGGCCGTATTTGGGCTCATATCTTCATTGATTGCTAAATCGGCATTCCCATGATCTGCGATTACAATGAATTCATATCCCAATAAGGTGCCTTTTTTTACAATTTCTTCAAGACATTGATCTACTGATTCTACCGCGCTAACAATCGCAGAGAATACACCTGTATGACCCACCATGTCCGGGTTAGCAAAGTTTAAACAAATGAAATTAGGGCTTTCTTTTTCTATGTAGTTAATTATTTCATGTTTAACTTCAGGCGCACTCATCTCTGGTTGCAAATCGTATGTAGCAACTTTCGGGGAATTCACCAGAATCCGATGTTCATTTTTAAAAGGTATTTCACGTCCACCATTAAAGAAGAAGGTTACGTGCGGGTATTTTTCAGTTTCCGCGATTCTAACTTGTGTTTTGTTATGTTCTGCTAAGACCTGACCCAGCGTGTTCTGCAAATTGTCTTTATCGAAAATAATATTTACATTTTTGAAGGCCTCATCATAGCGTGTCATACAAAAATAATGGAGATCCAAGGCATTCATTTCGAGCTCAGGAAAATCTCGTTGTGTCAAGGCCGTAGTGATTTCTCTTGGTCTATCCGATCTGAAGTTGAAGCAAATAACGACATCTCCTTTTTCGATAAGTCCATCCTTGTCAATTAGAATAGGCTCAATAAATTCATCGGTAACACCATGCATATACGATGCCTTAATCGACGTCTCAGAAGTTTCAAAGGAAGAACCTTTTCCATAAACCATTAAATCATATGCTTTTTTAATCCTTTCCCATCGGTTGTCTCTATCCATAGCATAATAGCGACCAATTATTGAAGCAATTTTTACAGGACGGTTTTTAATGAATGACGTTAACTTTTCAATGAAACCCAATCCGCTTTTAGGGTCACAATCCCTTCCGTCAGTAAAAGCATGAATAAAGGTGCGGTGATGTTCATGCATTTCTGCCATTTTACAAAGTGCATGAAGATGCTCCTGTGAGCTGTGAACACCTCCATTTGATACAAGTCCTATGAGGTGTACTTTTTTATTTTGAGTTTTGGCAATTTTAAAGGCTTCTTTGAGTGATTTGTTATCATAAAAGGATTTATCTTCAATGCTTTTATTGATCCGAGTGAGCTCTTGATATACAATTCGACCAGCACCAATATTGAGATGACCGACCTCAGAATTCCCCATTTGGCCTTCAGGAAGACCAACCGATTCACCGTAGGTTTTAAGAGTCGCACTAGCGTGCTGAGTAATTAATGAATCGAAGTATGGCGTTTTCGCTGTATGTATAGCATCTGACGCATCCTTTGCGCCAATACCCCAGCCATCTAAAATAATTAAACCAATTTTATTTTTCATTCGGTAATTCGATTATAAACTTCGTCCCTTTAGGCACATTATTTTCACAACGGATTTGGCCCTTGTGAAGCTCAATAAATTCTTTTGTTATAAAAAGACCAAGCCCACTACCTTTCTTAGATCTTGAAATTTCGTTTCCAACCCTATAGAATTTTTCAAAGATTTTGTCTTTTTCTTCATCTGGAATTCCAGGTCCTTGATCAGCAATTACAATATGACAGATATGATTGCGCTGTTGCACCGAAACCTCAATCTGTGCAGCTTCTCCAGAATATTTTAATGCATTTTCTAATAAGTTATTGAATATCGTTTCGATCATGTAGGTGTCAGCTGTAATGCAATCTAGCTGACTATCCACATTGAATACTGCAGATGGATGCGTTTTACGCAGGTCTTCAATTGTTTTGTTTAAAAATGAATTCAATGGAAAAACATTCGATTTAGGTTTAAAACCGTCATTTTCTAACCTTGAGGCATTCAAAATATTATCAATTAATACAGCCAGTCTTTGGTTGGCAGAAAGTGCTTTTGAAAGCAAATCCTCTTTATCCTCCTCTTTAAGCTTCCTTTTCATAAGAGTCTGCAGTACCAATTGAATAGACGTAAGGGGTGTTTTTAACTCATGTGTCACAGAAAGCATAAAATTATTTTGTCTTTTTGAGAGCTCAATTTCTTTTCCAATAGATTGTTGAATTTTCCAAAACCCTGCCATTAGTATCAGGATAAAAACCCCACCTTCACCAATAATCATTAAAATTCTTCTTGAGGTGTCCTCTTTAGACTGATCTGCGAGTGCTCCTAAATCAATAATTTGGTATCCCCACCAAATAAATTGAAGCAGCACATAAAATGCTAATAGATATATGAGGATTTTAGATTTTGTCATTATATGAAAGTGGCTGAAATTTTAATTTTTTTTGTTTAACGATATCAATAACAGAAGGTAGACTTTTCATCATATTTTCTTTGCTCTTAATACTGTTGTGGAAAAGAAGGATATCCATTCCTTTAATCCGATTTGCATTTGCTATGATTGTCTCAGGTATCATATTTTTTTTGTAATCTTGAGCATTCCATGTCCACATAATAATTTTCTTCCCAAGTCCTATAATATTTCTGACCTGTTTTGCATTTGTGCGCCCATATGGAGGGCGGAAAAGCAAGGAGTGATGTAATCTGTCTGTCTTTGAAATAGAGGCCAAGTATGATGGCGTAGAGGTATCGACTCCCTTTTCATGAGTAAAAGTGTGATTTCCGATCGAATGCCCATCTGCAAGGATATCTTGAAAGATTTTTGGATGCGCCAGAATATTTTTTCCAATACAAAAAAAGGTAGCTTTTATTTGTTCTTTTTTTAATAATTCTAAGACCCAAGGTGTCGTTTCTTCATCCGGACCATCATCGAAAGTTAGATAAACAGCGTTCTTATCTTTACCCTTCCAAATCCTTCTATTAAAAAGAAGCTGAACTAGTAATGGAACCCTAAAAAATATCATTTCAATTACTTTGAAGTGTAATTGTATTCGGCGGCCATATTCGACATGTGCTCTTTAAACAATTGATGTAAAACTTCTAAATTTTCAGAGATGCCTGAAGCTGCCAATTCATCATTTATCTTAGGGATTATTTTACCATATAAATTGTTTAAAACTGCATCTATCTCTTTTTTAATAGGAAGGTCTTGTGTTGCTCTTTGCATTTTAAAGCAAGCATCCGCAGCCGCAAAAAGATCATCTCTATTGCTGTTCATTGTACCTGGAACGATAGTAAACTCTGCTGGACTATTGTCAAAATAGGCAAATACACTTTCGTAAATCTTTAGTAGTTTCCTTCCTAAAGCTGTTGCTTTCTTGTCCTCTCCAATAAGCGCATAGAGCTGAACGTATTCAAATAGACAACCGCTTGTTCTCGGGCTGTAGGCATTGTTCCGAATTCTATTCATATCTAAAGATGTTATCGGATCATTCCCAGTAACCTCCCCGAAGTCAATTACAGTTTCAACGGGCATAAGTTTCAGAGACCTATCTAAAACTTTAGCCGCTTTTTCTTTTTCACCATCATAGTATAATTGTTCCGCCAGCAAAAGGAAGTCAGTTCGATAATGAGAGGTGTGTCTTCTAGCGTAATAATCGGTTAAAACATCTGGGTTTGCCATATCACCAAAGGTGTATTCCTTCATGAGCTTAGCATACATTTTTTCGACATTGAAAAAGTTTTGTTTTTCATTCGTAAGTAATGGACTCTCAGGTGGGCAAGGATTTAGTTCATAGGCGACACCTACTTGTTTCACATAACCCTTTTGAAGTAAACGCGTTGCAAACTTCGATCCTCTGTTGCTTGAGAAATAAATCCCTCTTTTCCAATCAAAATTACTCAGTATATCGAGCATCATGATTTCTTCTCTCGAGATTCTATCAATACCATTGTAACTGATTGAAATGCTACTTGGGCATCGTTCAATTTCTTCTTTAGAAATTATTCCTGCTTTAAGTGCATTTTCTTTATTGACAGCAAGGGTGAAATTTTTGGCTGGGAAAATATTTGCTTTAGAACCTCTTCGCATTTCTAATACGCCCTTGTTGTCTCGAACAAATTGCATGGCCTTCGTAAGATCAATAGAATCCCAACCATTTTCAAAGTTTTCGAATGGACCACTTAATAAATTTAATGCACCAATAGTCGCATTATATTTATCTTCGTCCCCCTGACCATAGCTTCGTAGTTTACTTTCTAATACCGGGTAGAGTTGCTTTAGAACCATGTATTGACTTGTAATAGAGTCGCTAAAACTTTGGTTCTGATAAGTACTCAAGAAATTCATGAGTTTTTTAGTCTGACTTTTTGTTGATGGCTCAATTACTTCTAGCTGGTACAGTACATTTTGCACCTCATTCTTAAAGGCAGGAAATTTAATTCTCGCCACATTTTCATTATTGCCATTTTCTAGACGAAGACCTATGATTTCTTTAATTGTAGCTCTTGTAATATTTGAACTGCCAATAATGTTGCTTAACTCCGTAAAATATAATTGGTCTGTCGTACCTCCGTACATTAAAATCTGATCTTCAGTAAATTTAATAGGAAGCGGGGCAGATTCATAGGCCTTCATCTTCATTTGATTCGTATACCAATCTGTCCCCATAAGAGATAGATTGCAGACACGCACATCAGTTCTGAATCCTTCAACTTCTTGAGCGTACCAAAGTGGGAAGGTATCATTGTCTCCATTTGTAAAAATAATTCCATTTTTTTCACATGAAGCCAGATAGTTTTTGGCCAAGTCACGTGCGGTAGATTTCCCATGCCTATTGTGATCATCCCATCCTTGTGTACCCATAATTAATGGCACCATCAAACCAAGAACGGCAGCTGTGGAAAGTCTTATTTTCGCATTTTGAAGCTTTACTCGAGTTTTAAGAAAGTCCATTATTGCATATACCCCAAAAGCGATCCACATTGCAAAAAAGTAGAAGGAACCTGCATAAGCGTAATCTCTTTCTCTTGGCTCAAATGGTTTTTGATTCAAATAAACCACAATGGCGATACCTGTAAATAAGAAGGCTAGGGTGAGCACAAACGCGTCTTTTGGTGACTTTCTATAATGAAAAACGAGTCCAATGAGTGCAAAGATTAGCGGGATAAAGTAAAACTTATTATTTGATTTATTTTCTTTCGTATAAGCTGGAGCATGCTCCTGGCTCCCAAGTCTAGCGTCATCAATGAAACTAAAACCAGAGATCCAATTGCCTCTCATATTATCTCCGTGACCTTGGATGTCATTTTGTCTTCCGGCAAAATTCCACATGAAATAACGGAAGTACATCCAATTGAGCTGATAATTAAAGAAATAACTGAGGTTCTCACCAAAGGTTGGAATACGTTCTTTGTCAGTACCTATATCTCCTGTCCCTTCTATCATAGGGTCATAGCCAGACCAGTATTTATAACCTGAGACGTGACGAGGCGTACTCGAATACATTCTTGGAAAAAACGTGGTTTGACTATAAGTAGGTGTTGCTCCTTTTCTAATAGAGGCATTACTTTCGAAGTATTTTTCAACCATCGAAAGGTCAGTTGAATTTTGACTAGCCATCCACCTTTGTGCATCTTTTTCATTGACAAAAGCCTTAATATCTGCATCACCATCTTGTACGACCCACCTTCTCAAATAATAAGCTGAAAGGTCATTCCACTCATCTTGTGGAGCCATTTCTGAATTCCAATATTGACCATTAAGAAGAGGAGCGCTACCGTATTGTTCTCGTTTTAGGTAAGAATGAAGTGTTACAAGATTTTCTGGATCATTTTCATCTAAAGGAGTATTGGCATTAGAACGAATAACAATAACTGCAAAAGACCCATATCCAATTAACAAAAATATCAGGCCCATTAAAGAGTTGGCAAGCAATGTATTCTTTTTCTTATTTGCATACCTGACGGCCCAAACACATGCGCCAATTAAGAGGGCAAAAAACATTATTGAACCAGAATAGAAAGGAAGCCCCAAACTATTTACATAATAAATTTCAAATTTAGACGCTAAAGAAATCGTTCCAGGAATAATACCTTCTTGAATAAACCCTAAAACCACGATGGACATGAGCCCCGCGAGAATAAAACCTTTAGGTGTCGTTTTCTTTACTCTGAAATAAATCAAATACCCAATTGCTGGAATGACAAGGATCCCTAATAAGTGAACCCCTATAGCAAGTCCCAATAAAAACATAATTAAAAGCAACCATTTGTTTGGAGAAGTTCCATTTGTGAAGTTGCTTTTTTCGTAGAGTCCCATTGCCTCATCCCACTTTAATATCGCCCAAAAGATGACAGCTGTAAACAATGAAGCCATCGCATATACTTCACCTTCAACGGCTGAAAACCAAAATGATTCAGAAAAGGTATACGCTAAAGCAGCAACAGCAGCCGAAATGAAAATCCCAAGTTTATCAGAATCATCAAGTTCATTTTTGGATTGAAGAACTAGTTTTTTGAGTAAAATTGTGAGGGACCAATACATAAAAAGTATGGTAAACGAACTAGAAAAGGCAGACAATGCATTTATAAAGTACGCAACACTTTCAGGTGCGGCAAAAAATGAAAAAAGCCTTCCTAGAAGCATGTACAATGGAGCGCCTGGAGGGTGTCCTACTTCAAGTTTATATGCTGCCGTTATGTACTCTCCGCAATCCCATAGACTGGCAGTATCTTCGATAGTTAAGAGGTATACAAGTGAGGCGATTGCAAATACAACCCAACCTGTTATTTTATTGATGAAAGTATAATTCATGTTTGTTAAAATCCTTTAATAGACTTGCGAATTTACGAATATTCGTTTGTACTTTGATGCAATCAAAGCTTAAAAAGAGGTGTCATGGGCTATAATTTTTGTTAATCGCTGAGATAAAATGAAATTAAGTTATTAAATTTGCACCCTAATTGTTGAAATTCTTCATCTAATTGACCCATGGTGTAACTGGCAACACGTCTGGTTTTGGTCCAGAAGAGTCTAGGTTCGAGCCCTAGTGGGTCAACTCTTCAAGAGTGAATGTGGAAACATTCACTCTTTTTATTTTACAACATGCTATGAGCGAAACAGAAAAAAAACATCGTGAAATTGATGCACTAGGCGAATTTGGTTTAATCGAAACTTTGACAAAGGATGCAAGTCTTAAAAATGCGTCAAGCTTAAAAGGTGTCGGCGATGATGCAGCAGAAATCGAATTTTCAGCAAAGGAGTCGATGCTTCTTTCTACGGACATGTTAATTGAAGGTGTCCATTTTAATCTTTCTTATGTGCCACTAAAGTCTTTAGGCTTCAAAGCGGTATCTGTAAATGTATCTGATGTTTTGGCGATGAATGCTAAACCAGAACAAATAACAGTCTCGTTAGGGATATCAAGTAAGTTCCCAGTTGAAGCGCTTGAAGAGTTATACAAGGGTATTCATGCAGCTTGTGAGTTTTACAATGTTGATTTGGTGGGTGGTGATACGACCTCATCGTCATCAGGTCTTTTGCTTTCTGTTTCCATTACTGGGCGAGCTGCAAAAAAGAACATTTGTTACCGCAGCGGAGCTAAGGAAAATGATCTTATTGTAGTGACGGGTGATCTTGGTACATCTTATCTTGGTTTGCAAATTTTAGAACGGGAAAAAGGAGTCTTTCTAGAAAATCCAGAGATCCAACCAAAGCTTGATGGTTACGATGAGTTGATTAAAAAGCAAATTCAACCAATTGCTCGTCTAGACGTAATAGATATATTTAATGAAATAGGGCTGGTACCTAGTGCTATGATAGATATATCTGATGGGTTGGCATCGGAAGCACTTCATATCGCAAAAGCGAGCGAATGTTCAGTATCAATCTACTCTGAAAAACTACCGATTACTGAGAAAGCCATTTTAACTGCGGACGAGCTGAATCTTGACCCTTATATGTGCGCTATGAATGGTGGAGAAGATTATGAACTTCTTTTTACCGTATGTCAAAAAGATTACGATAAAATTAAGAACCATCCAAGCTTTTCTGTTATTGGTTTTGTGACTGACAAGTCTCAGGATAGTTTATTGATAGATAAAAACAATAGTGCCGTAAAAATTTCAGCCCAAGGCTGGAAGCATTTTTAATCTATTCTTGGAAGCTGAATGAGGTCTTGGTGGACAATACAAATCACGAATTCACCAAAAATTTGTCGTTTTATTTTTTCCGCTTCTAGGCGTGTTCTGAAATCCCCAACCTTTAGATTAAAGTGAGGCGCTTCGAATTCAACATAGGTATCTATTGTGGGATAAAGCTTTAAAAAACGATCTCGGGCTTCATCAATGACGTTTTTGTCGGAATCAAAACAAATTTGAAGTCTGTAACCTTGGATTTCGTCTATACTTTGTTCTAAAAAGACCAATTCATTAATTCTCGAGTCCTGAACAACATCAATATTTCCTGTAGAAACTTCAAGTTGGGCATGACTTGTAATTATAGTAGATAAGAAAACCCAAAAGAGATATGTTGTTTTTTGTATCATAGACACCGTTCGATTATAGAGTTTATACGAATTTACAGAAAATAGTTACAATCGACAATTTTCTTATTTAGAATGATTTTAAATTAATATTTATCGCAGTCTTTTTGTCATAAAAGTGTCATGTAAACAATGAAACTTCATAATTTTGCAACGTTAAAATGTGTTAATGCCGAATTGTTATTAACCTATATTTAGTTTACTTTTCATGAAAATAACTAACATTCAGAAAGTTACAGAGTTGAGTAAGGGCTTAAAAGCCTTAGTATTCATTTCCTTTCTAGCCCTAGCCCCATCGTATTTTTCTCAAGGAGAAGGCCTTTTCAAGGCTAAATGCGCAACATGTCACGCTGTATTCAATAATGGAACCGGTCCTAAACTGTATGAAGCCCGTCAAAGATGGGATGATGCAGGTGAGGGAGATTTGATCTATGAATGGGTGCGAAATAATGGTGCTCTAAGAGCCAGTGGTAAGTCTCAAAGAGCAAATGAAATCTTCCAAGAATATAAAGGAAGTGTTATGTCTATTTTTGCAGATTTAACTGACGATCAAATCACATCTATTTTTGATTGGGTAGACGCTCAAGATCCAAATGCTCAAGCAGCAGGGGGTGGAGCTCAAGCTGCAAATGTGGGAGGCACCGAAATGGAGGAAGAAAAAGGAATCCCTTGGATGTGGGTTATCCTGGGTGTTATGTTTAGTATCATAATAATGGCTGTCGGAGGTGTTCGTCGACAATTAAAAATAGCTACCAAAGAAAGTGAGGAAGGTCAAGAAGGATTAACCTACGTTGAAGAATTCAAAACTTGGGCATGGAAATATAGACTGTATGTCGGTCTTGTGAGCCTTGTTGTCGTGCTCTCCTTACTTGTAGGGTTTTTCCAAACTTTGTACGGAGTAAATCTCATGGAAGGGTATCAGCCTTCACAACCGATTGCATTCCCTCACGATGTTCATGCTGGAGTAAATGGAATTGATTGTAAGTATTGTCATAACTCAGTCACAAAATCAAAATCAGCAGGTTTACCTACAGTAAATGTTTGTATGAATTGTCATAAGAAAATCAATGGCGAAGGAAAAGAATATCAAGGTGAAATAAACAAGATTTATGCTGCCGCAGGTTGGGACCCTACTAAAGGTCCTTCTGGAGAATATACTAATGAGACTTCCCCTATCGTTTGGAATAAGGTCCACAATTTGCCAGACCACGTTTATTTTAACCACTCCCAGCACGTTGTAGTTGGTGGCTTAGATTGTAAACAATGTCATGGTGATATGGCGAAACTTAAAGAGACTGCAAAAGTTCAGCCACGTGAAGCACTAAATAAAATTCAAGAAAATATAGACAGTAAAATTGAATTTGATAGAGCAACAATGACAATGGGTTGGTGTATACAATGTCACGAACAATCAGGGGTTTCTATCGCTGACGGTAAAAATGATTACTACACTGAGATACATGATCGGCTTAAGAAAAACGATTATGATTTATTGAATGCATACAACGAGGATGGACGAGTGTCTGTTAAAGAATTGGGTGGCTGGGAATGTTCAAAGTGTCACTATTAAATAGAATTTACTACTGAAAGAATACGGTATGGCAAGTAAAAATAAATATTGGAAAGGAATTGATGAGTTGCAAGAGACGCAATCATTTCAGGCATCTAAATCTGTTGAATTTCCAGAGCAAAATAACCTCGAAAGTATTTTGGCTGATGATGAATTAAACGAATCTTCAACAGGTAGACGAGATTTCTTAAAGTTTCTAGGTTTTTCAGTTGCTGCAGCGACAGTTGCGGCGTGTGAAGCGCCAGTTATTAAGGCAGTTCCATATGTGATGAAGCCTGAAAACGTGGTTCCTGGAATGCCAACTTGGTATGCTTCAACTTATTATGACGGTAGTTCTTACGCCAGCATTCTTGTTAAGACTAGGGAAGCACGCCCAATATTTATCAAGGGGAATAAAGACTTCGGTATTACGAACGGTTCGGTTACGCCACAGGTCATTGCTTCGGTTTTAGGATTATATGATAGTGAAAGACTTCAGGGTCCCACGAAGTCTGGAAAACCATCTAAATGGTCAACCATAGATAAGGATATTAAAAATGCTATGAAATCGGCTAACAAAGTAGTTTTAATTTCAAATACTGTAAT
>JAKMFD010000026.1 GCA_022425625.1 Crocinitomicaceae bacterium
TTACAGACATTCAATCTGCTTGTGAAAGTTATACTTGGATTGATGGCAATACGTACACTGAAAACAACTCCACAGCAACATACACATTCATAGGAGGGACAAGTAATGGATGTGATTCGGTTGTTAACTTAAACCTAACCATAAACAATCTCACAACCCTAAATCCAGGTGATGATTTATCATTGTGTGAAGGTGATGAATTCACGCCAAATGCCACGGGAGCTTTAAATTATTCTTGGAATGGTGGCTTGGTGAACGGTAGTACATTTACTCCTGAAGTTGGTGTTACCGAATATACAGTCATAGGCACCGACCTTAACAATTGTACTGCTTCCGCAAGTATTTTCATAAGCACCACAAGTTTACCTTCAATTGATTTGACAAGCTCCGATCCTATTTGTGCAGGTGATCCTTCAGGATCAATTACTATCAGTGTTAGCGAAGGCACACCACCCTATTCCATTGAATGGGGTAATAATGAAAACACATTCAATCTTGAGAATATCATTGCAGGCTCCTATGATGCTATTGTTACAGATGATGCTGGTTGTCAAATAACAATATCGGAAACAATTTCAAATCCGCTTGAACCATGTTATGAGCTTCCTGAAACGTTCCTTTATGTGCCAAACACCTTCACTCCTGACGCAGATGAACATAATCAAAACTGGTTTATTATTCTTTCTGGAGTTGACCCACTTTCTTTTTCGTTAAGAATATACAATCGATGGGGTGAGATTATTTGGGAATCCTTTGATATGGATGCAAAGTGGGATGGCACCTATAGAAATCTTGACGTGCCAGAAGGAACATATACTTGGCAACTTGAATATCAACGTTTATCAGAAACCAAAAAATATATCGAAACAGGTCATATTAATTTACTTCGTTAATGAAACCATGCTATTAAGAACTACGTATACAGAACTCTGATTGCGAAATAAATAACCTACCGTAAATATTTATCAAAAAGTGAGATTCGTCTCACTTTTTTTATTTCACTTTATAGACCTCGATTTGCTGACCATTCATTGAAAGAACATCGCCGGCTTTGGAACCATTTAATTTACGGGCAATTGGAGAATTTCCAGAAACACAAAGAACGTCATAGTTTTTAAAAGCAATTTTACCTAGCGGAAGCCCAATAAAAACCCAACCAATACTTGAAGAAATCAGACTTCCAAAAGTGACTTGAATTGAAATCTCAACATCTTTTAGTTTTACAAATAGTGCATCAAGATTCATTTGGTTTTGTAAATTTTGCGCCGCTTTATTTCTTTCTTGTTGCATTAATTCACGAGAAGTATCATGCTTATCCCCTGCCGTGCTGTTGGATTCGGCATCAATCGACTGCTGAATGTCTTCAAGAATTTTTGATGACGCTACTATTCGATTCTGTATAACCTTATGCATTGTATCAAGTAAATCCTTCTTAACCACGAGTTTATTTTTTTGACATCTTAAAAAAAAGAATTAATTGTCTTTGTGTGTGATGCTAAAGTAGTATTTTCAGCTCATAATTTATTCTATGAAATTTCTTTCTTTTTTGTGGGTGCTCATCTGTTTTAATTCAATCGCACAAGACCGTATGTCTCTTATTTTTGCCGGTGATATTATGGGGCATGGCAGTCAAATTGAGGCAGCACATTATTCAGCTAACAACACGTATAATTACGAAAATGTATTTTCTGAAATAAAAACGACTTTATCGCGTCCTGATTTTGCCATTGCTAATTTAGAAGTTACATTGGCAGGTCCCCCTTACAGCGGTTATCCCCAATTTTCTTCCCCAGACAAGCTTGCAGAGGCATGTAAAAAAAGTGGTATCGACATATTAGTGACCGCCAACAACCATTCTTGTGACCGAGGAGGTAAAGGTATTAAAAGAACAATTGAGGTTCTTGACAAACTGGATATTCCCCATAACGGAACTTATAAGAACGACAAGGATAGACAGCTCAGGAATTTACTAATCCTTAGAAAAAAAAATATTCGTATTGGTCTATTAAATTATACCTACGGAACTAATGGATTAAAAGCTCCAAGACCCACAAGTGTAAATTATATTGACACCAATCAAATGCTTCTTGATATTGAGCAAAGTAAAAAAGAAGAACTTGATGGATTAATCGCTGTCGTTCATTGGGGTAAAGAATATGAAACCCAACCGAATAAATATCAAAAGAAAATTACTAAGTTTTTATTCAGACATGGTGTAAATATTATTATCGGTGGACATCCTCATGTCATTCAAAGATCAGAATTTAACAAAGATAAAAACCAGCTCGTAGCCTACTCTCTTGGTAATTTTGTGTCAAATCAAGCGAGTACAAATACCGATGGTGGGATGATGCTTGAAATTTTACTTGAAAAAATAGATGGAGAATTGAAAATTAAAGATGCCTTTTACCATTTAATATGGGTCCATAAACCAACAAGGAAGGGTCAGAAGATATTTGAGGTCCTGCCCTGTTCTAAATTCCCTTTGGCAAATATAATAACCAATGAAAACTATCTTTTTAAAATGAAATCTTTCATTAAAAATGCGAGAGAAATAATGAAAGACAACATTAATGTTCCGGAAGTGAACCATGTATTTATTGACCAATAGAAAAGTCTTTCTTGACGCAGCGTTCAACAATTGCTGCGCTGTTCAATGCAAGAGGAATACCACCTCCAGGGTGCACTGTTACACCAGCAAAATATAAACCATCTAGGTGCCTCGAAAAATTTGGATGCCTATAAAATGAGGCTAAGGTTGAATTTGAGGCATTACCGTAAATCGAACCATTTTTTCCAGAGTACATACGCTCCATCATAGCAGGGTCTAGTTGTTCTTCGACTTCAATAAGGGGAGCAATATCCTCTTTGAGAATCCTACTAAGTTTTTTGATAACATTTATTCTAAGATTTTCTTTTTGGGTTGTCCAGTCTTGGCCTTGATCTATGGGTGCATTAACCATCACAAACCAATTTTCACAACCAACCGGGGCATCCGATTTCTCTATCTTGGAGGAAATATGAATATAAACTGTGGGGTCTTCAATTAATGTTTTTTCCACAAACAGGTGATTAAACTCCTCTTCATAAGCCTCAGAAAAAAATATATTGTGCACATCTAACCTATCAAATGACTTGCTTATACCCCAATAAAAGACAATTGCAGAGCTTGACTTTTCTTGGCTTAATATTTTTGACGGACCTTTTAAATTTGGTAAAAGCTTTTCATAAGTGAAATGAACATCCATATTACTGGTAACCAATTCGCATTCTAAAGCTCCACCGCTATGTTTTATTCCCGATACCTTTCCATTCTTGTAACAGATTTCTTCAACTCGCGTATCGAAATGAAAACGAACACCCATATCTACGGCCTTCTTATATACGGAATCACTAATAGCCACCATACCACCTTTTGGCATAAAAGGCCCAATATTTAGCTCCAGATGGGCAATTATGTTAAACATCCCGGGACTTTTGAATGGATCACTTCCGTTATAAGTTGCAAAACGATTAAAAATTTGAACCGTTTTATTGTTCTTAAAGTTTTTGGAGTTCACTCGATTCATGGTGGAAAATAATCCATAATGAGGAATTCGTCTAATCGCTCTTAAAATATTTTTATTTAACCAATGTCCAATGCGATGTAAGGAAACTTTGATGAAAACAGGGTAAACTGCGTTGTAATTATGTTCTAGTGTCTTTAAAAACCTGTATATATTCTTTCTGTCCTCCCCGAGCTCTTTGCTTAACACATCGGCAACAGCTTGACTCCCTGTAGGAAGCGCAACGCTTGTTCCATCTTCAAAGAAATAACAGCAGGATATGGGTAGTTTAACATAACTAAACTCATGATCATTTTTGCCTTTGGATCCTAGCAGTTCATCTATTAAATGTGGTTCTGTAAATACAGATGGTCCTCTATCAAATCGATATGCTCCAATTTGCTTCGAATTGATTTTACCACCGTAGAAGGAATTTTGCTCAAAGACTTCGGTTTCAAAACCTAGAGAGGCTAGTCTTATTGCGGTTGCCATACCGCCAATACCAGAACCGATGATTACTGCTTTCATGTATAACCAAATTAACAAATGCTACCTGATTTTAGTTCTTTATTCGCTGAAATAGGTCTAAAAAGCAAAAAAAGTAGACTTTAGAAGATGTAAAAATGACATTAACCCTATATTTTACAAGGAATTCAGGTAGGTTTATCAACATTTAGCCCCACTTATCAACATTTTTAGCATATTTTACCCCCCAAACCTTGACTGACATTGATATTCGGATATATTTGTTGTGATAAATATTTATTAACAATATAAAACAACTCATTATGAACAAAGCAGAATTAATCGATGCAATGGCAAATGACGCTGGATTATCTAAAGCTGACGCTAAGAAAGCATTAGATGCATTCGTAGGTGCTACAACTGGAGCATTGAAAAAAGGAGACCGTATTTCTTTAGTAGGATTCGGTTCATTTTCTATTACTAGAAGAGCAGCTCGTGCTGGACGTAACCCTAAAACAGGTGCAGTAATCCAAATCGCAGCTAAAAACACTGTTAAATTCAAAGCAGGTGCTGACCTATCGTCTAGCGTAAACTAAGAATTTACAAGATTTGTAAAGGCCATCACATTGTGATGGCTTTTTTTATGCCCAAAATTAATAGGTTCTATGTAGGGGATTGCTTTCGGATAACACGCCAAAATAAACGAGGCAATAACCTTTTTAGGGTCACAGCCTTAATTTCTTTATTACCAATAAGAACCTCTCGTTTTTGTTTTGCTACCGCTTTTAAGAGTTGACTCACACATATGGAAACGGGCATGCCTGTTTCTTGATTATGATCCATACTCCCATGCTTGTTTCCATCTGCAGCTAACGCATTCGTAGAAATTGGGGTATTAATTTTTCCAGGACAAACCATTGTAACGGAAACCCCATTTGATTCTTCCTCCAAGGCAAGGGATTCATAATAACCATGAAGTGCATGCTTAGACGCACTGTATGATGACCTTAAAAAGAATCCGAATTTACCAGCAATACTGCTAATAACAACAATCTGCCCTTTACTTTTCCTAAGGGCTGGAAGTACGGTTTTGGTCAATAAAACATTTCCAAAAAAATTAACCTCCATAATTTTGCGAACGACCTCTTCAGATGATTCTGAAGCAGTACCACGCTGACTGATACCACCATTTTGAATCAGAAAATCAATTTGACCATACTTTTCTGTAACATGTTTGAACTTTTCTGGAAAACTCGAAGCATCTGCCAAGTCTAAGGGAAGCACAATGTGCTCAGCCGTATTCTGAAGTGTTAATTTAAGCTCATTAAGAAGCTGTTCATTTCGAGAAGAAAGGATGAGTTTCGCACCATAGCTAGAAAGCTGAATACTGAGCTCTTTACCGATACCCGAGCTTGCACCAGTTAGCCATACAACTTTTCCTTCAAAATTATTTTCTAGCTCCATGAGACAAAGATACAAAACAAATAAACGAAGATTCGTGACAGATTCCTTACTTTTACAAGTTAAGTATGAGCAAAGAAACAATTCGAAAACATTTTGATGAAGCGGCGGAGGTTTTAAAATCATTTAATAATGATGAAAACCATACGAAAATTGCAAATGCCATAATCCTTATGTCAGAGGCTTTAAGCAATGGAAACAAAATAATTAGCTGTGGAAATGGTGGGTCAATGTGTGATGCCATGCATTTTGCTGAAGAGTTAAGTGGGAAATTTAGAAATGATAGAAAGGGTTTAGCTGCGCTTTCCATATCAGACCCAAGTCATATTACGTGTGTCGCCAATGATTATGGATTTGATGAAATTTTCTCGAGATATGTTGAAGCCGTGGGAAACAAAGGGGACATCTTGCTTGGTATTTCGACCTCGGGAAATTCAGGAAACGTTATAAATGCTGTTGAGGTAGCGCGTAAACAAGGCATTAAAACTATTGTCCTAACAGGAAAAACAGGTGGAGCATTGGCTGAAATAGCAGATCTTGAAATAAGAGCACCAAGAAGTAAATTTGCCGATCGTGCTCAAGAAATACATATAAAAGTCATTCATACCTTAATTGATGGTATAGAAAGAGCGCTTAAACTTTCCTAGACTGTTCAGCCTTAATCGCCTCCATTTCTTCCTTTGAATATCTTCTAATTCTAATATTCATTAAACCATACAACACGGTCATTACAGGACTGATTAAGTTAAAAAAACAGAACATCCAATAGGTTCCAGTTGCAACACCAAGCACTCCTGCATGATATGCACCACAAGTATTCCAAGGTATAAGTGGGGATGTTACTGTTCCAGAATCTTCTAAAGTCCTACTTAAATTCTCAGGCTTTAAACCCCTGTCCTTAAACTCTTTAGAAAACATTCTACCGGGCACAACAATCGCTAAGTATTGGTCTGATGTTGTCGCATTAAAAAAGATACAAGTACCTGCTGTTTTGGCTATTAAAGATCCTGCAGATTCTTGCGTATTTATAAAACTTGATGTTATTTTTTTAAGCATGCCAGTAACCTCCATAACACCACCAAAACACATCGAACAAATAACCAACCAAATAGTATTTAGCATACCACTCATACCACCTGTTGACAATAAATCATTTACGCCTGTATTGCCAGTTTCAATGGCAGAATCTGAAGCAATTGCTGTAAAAAAAGTGGTATACGATGATAAGAAATAATTATCTGTAACCCCAGACAGCTGATTCACAATAGCGGGTTGTGCGACGATTGCCGCAATACCACCGGCAAGTGTTCCAAAAAACAATGCTGGTAAGGCATCCCATTTCATAATGATTAAACCAATAACAACTGCAGGAACAAGAAACAACCAAGGCGAAATCATAAAGGTATGATCTAAAGTCTGCTGCATTGCTTCAATGCCTGCAACATCTGTTTTAGAATCGAGTGATAAGCCCAAAAACAAAAAGATAATCAAAGTAATAATTAAGGTTGGTATTGTCGTATATGTCATGTAGCGAATGTGGGTGAACAAATCTGTTCCAGCCATAGCCGGTGCAAGATTCGTAGTATCTGATAAAGGCGACATTTTATCACCGAAATAAGCGCCT
>JAKMFD010000056.1 GCA_022425625.1 Crocinitomicaceae bacterium
AATTGGGGTTATTTCGATAGTGATGAGCAAGTCTATGAGATCTTTTCCGAATTTGAAGACGAACATTGGGAGGAGTGAAAAGCATAAGGATTTAACACAAATTTCAATGATCAATGTAATTTTTTCAAACTTCTTGCGTTAGAGGAGTAGAAAATCATTAAGAGTTCCGTAAAAGTCACGGATGCCAACCGATCCTTCGCAGGGCACGGTGGAAAAAAAATGAGAGGCTCTCACCTAAAAATAAAAAGCGAATCCCATTTATATTTCTCTTGATGATGAATTGTTTAACCTTTTAAAACTTTTCATTTTGAATAAACTAATCTTACATATACCACACGCTTCAGAATACATACCTGATTGGACCATTTACGTCTTCGACCAAAAAACATTAAAACAAGAGATCCTTAAATTAACAGATTGGCATACCGATAACTTGTTCTTATTTAATGATGCCCAAACTATAAAAGCAAATTTTTCTCGGGTCTTTTGTGATGTTGAACGATTCTCGAAGGACTCTAAAGAAGTAATGGCGAAATTTGGCATGGGCGCTTTGTATGAAAAAAGCGACAATGGCCTAACGCTAAGGATTGTAAATCAAGAGATGCGAAACTATATATTAACAAACTATTATTGGCCGCATCACGAGAAGCTAAATCAAGCTGTAAATCAGCAGTTAAAAGAAAACGGCAAAGCAACTATTGTAGATTGCCATTCCTTTCCAAACAAGCCATTTAAACGAGATCTGAATCAAAATCCAGATAGACCTGATTTTAATATTGGAACCGATACATTTCATACACCTAAAAAACTTATTACATTATCCAAGAACTTCTTCAATGATAAAGGTTTTTCCGTTGGAGTGGACTGGCCTTATAGCGGCACCATCGTTCCACTCGCTCATTCTAAAAAAAACAAAAATGTCCAATCAATTATGCTCGAGGTAAATCGATCTTTATACCTCAATGAAAACGCGAATTCGCGGTCAAAGCAGTACCTCAAGACCAAAGGTATTATTCAAGAATATTTAAAATTATTACAAGAAAACTGTAATCTTTTCTAACGTCTTGCGTTATTAAAGTCGAATGTCATTAAGAGTTCCGTAAAAGTCACGGATGCCAACCGATCCTTCGCAGGGCACGGTGGAAAAAAGATGAGAGGCTCGCACCTAAAAATAAAAAGCGAATCCCATTTATATTTCTCTTGATGATGAATTGTTTAACCTTTTAAAACATTTCATTATGTCAAATCAATTTGAAAAAAAGCTCAGAACTTACTCTGACCTTGCGCTTGTAAAGGCGTACAACAAAGACCTTGGTCACAACGGCTGGGTATCATCTAGAGGTGAATTTCACATCGCTCTACGTGCCGAAATGTATCGTCGTGGTTTAAATCCAGGTGCCATTATGCACATGCGAGGGTTTCATCTAAAAAAGGAATTCGAATCTGCACTCGTTGCCATGAATATCCTTCCAATTCAAAAGCTCGGTAAACAAATCTTAGCACAGCTCATCTTGGATACCGAAAGCCAAAAACACGAAGTCGTACTGCTTAGTCCAAAGCTCGTTTTATTGAATGACCCAATTGTTAGGCTAAAAGACCATCTAGAATATGATCATTCAGCTGTCTTATTTGCTGTCCAACATGAAAATGTACAAACCATTTTCGATGTTAGTGGACTACAAGACCAATTCTTGATTGGATTCAATACACGTAACAAAATCAAATCTGTGAATTGGATTAATGGGGATGCCCGACAAGTATTTCAAATGGCTGTATCCAGTAAAACACTTTTGAGTATTCCCAAAAAAGTAATCCTCGAATCATCAAGTTACCTCTTAGGAAAAAGAACAGATCTCGATAGATTCATAAATGATATTGTAAAAATTGAATTGGTAAATCCTTTAAACTCAAACTCATGAAAAACACACTTAAATCCTTAGTTTTTATATCGTTAAGCCTTATTTCTTATGGCCAAGAAAACATTGATAATAACAACACCATTGAAGAACCGCAATCCTTTCAAATCCTCGAAAAGAATGGCAAGACCCATTATTTCGGACAGGCCTACAAAAACCAAAAAAAAGGTATTGGAACTGAATTTTTAGAGAATGGTTCTATTCGGACAGGTTATTTTGAAAACGACACGTTTTTAGGAGAATTCATTGTTGCTCCACCCTGGCATTTACTCGATGTTGACTACGAATTCAATCACGAAATGCCTTTCGAAAAATTCTCAATAGACTTGAATATAAAAAGAGAGATTGACGACTCCGCATACTTTTACATCGCTCCGTTTACTGGAGAAATCAATGGTGTTGGATTCTATGGTGGAATTCAAACCCAAGGTGGTGGCTACAAATCTCCTAACCACAATACAGATGGAAGTTCTTTTTCAAGTCTAGGCAGAATTGGAATCTTTTCGAGATGGGGTATTCGTGATCCAAATGCGATAAAAATTGCACCTAACGGCAGATGTGAAAGCAGCGGATATGAAGGTGATTTTGTGAGTGTAAGAAATAGCGTTGATTGGTCAAAAGGTTCTTACACTTTAGATATTCGAAATACCCATGAGAGTGTAACTATTGATTCAGTACTGCATACTTACGTTGAAATGAGCATATACAATCATCAAACGAGTGAGTTGGTATCAATTGGAAAGCTTGCCTTCCCGGGCACACAAATGGTACTCGCGAAAAGAAACTGTATGTTTATTGAGCACTACTGTGCATATGAGAAACTCGACGAAATTCCTAAGGGGCAAATCACATTGAGTAAAGTTAAGATCAATGACAAGCTTCAAAACATACAAAATGTTTGGGATGTCTCAGAAAAAAACTACCCAATTTGGGCGCGCGCTTGGACAGAGGGTAATGTCATTCAAATGCAATTTGGACAGCCATACACACGCACTAATTATGGCGAAACGCCAAAATTTTACTTTAATAATATCAAAGAATAATGAAATCAATATTTCTGCCCTTATTTGGAAAAAAAAACAAAGGTCAATCATCAAAACAGGTAGTATTCCGAAGACCTTCAAAATGTGCGCTTGAAAGCATCACTGAGAATTATATTAAATGGCGTTTTCCTGGAGCCGTTTATTGTTATGAAGTCAAGGACCGTCCTTGGTCTATTAGTTGGTATCATTATGACCCCGAACAAAACACCATGGAACTTTCAGTATTGTTGTATATCGATGAGGATTATCTTGAGGAGATTACCGTGCATCTATTGGGTAATGCTTTTGTAGGTTAATGCTTTAGGTGTTGATATTTATGTAACATAATACGTACTTTAGTATTAACAATTATAAATCCTTGATTATGAAAAGAGGTATTATTGAATTAATTACAGGTATTATTTTTCTTGCTGGTTTAACGTTTAAATTCGCCCATTATCCAGGTGCAGCATTATTACTTGTACTTGGTCTTAGCCTAGGGTCAATTCTATTACTCGCTCAGTTTTTCAAAGGGTCATCAAAAGACCCTTTGTCTTCATTAATTTATAAACTTTCTATTGGTAATGGAACGATGTATATTTTAGGCGTTTTGTTCAAAGTAATGCATTGGCCTGGGGCTAGTTTTCTTTTAGTTGTTTCTATGCTTACTATGTCAATTCTACTCGCATTCTCAGCATTAAAAACAAGAACATGGTATTATGCACTTTTGCCACAATTATTCTCAGTAACGCTATTAATGGCCTTATTCAAAATAATGCATTGGCCACAACCAAATCAGCTGCTATTTGGGTCTTACTTTGCCTTTTCAGTTCTGCTGATTTGTGTTCTTTTCTATAGAGCGCAGTCTCTCAAAAAAAACGAAGCATCTTTGGTATATCCATATACTGTTTTGGGTGGTTTTGTTTTTATGTTGTTCCTTGTTGAACTTAAACTTAAGTACGCTCCAGACCTTTTTGAGATAGCCGATAATTCAACAAGATTGGTTCAATCTTTTCTTATGGCGGCAATTATATTTGGAATACAAAGAATGTTACTTAAATCATCTTCTTCTAAAGCGCTTCAGAATGATTTCCGAATTTTAAAAACCATTCAAAGTATTTATCTTATTATGCTAATCATGATGACTCTTGTGGCTGCTTATAATTAAGCTTATGATTTTTAAATTCAAATTTTACTTGAATTAAGCAAAAGGAATAATATCTTTATTAAACAGTTTTCCTAGCCCCGGATGACTTCTAAAATATTGGGCCAACATTACGCATTAAAACGATATGGAAATTTTAATTGGCATCCTCGCATTTATTGTAGGCGGGACTATTGCATGGCTATTTGTCATTCAAAAAACTACACGAAAAATGGCTACACTTGAAAGTGAACTAGCTACAAAAAATGAGAAAAATATTGACATTCAGAAGCTCCAGGAAGCTCATGAAAAATCAGAACGCAACTTACTTGAAGCCAATGCATCGCTTGAAGCGACAATCACTATAAAAGCTCAAATCGAAAAGGATTTAACTGTACTTAAATTAAAATTAGAGGAAAAAGAAAGCTCCTACAATACTCTAAATAATGAAAATGCGACACTGAAGGCAAATCATTCTGCGCTTCAAGAAAAACTAGACAATCAAAAAAAGGATATAGAAGCTTTAAACAAAAAGTTTGTCACCGAATTTGAAAATGTTGCAAATAAAATATTAGATGACAAATCTGAAAAATTTACAAAATCCAACAAGACCAATATCGAAGGTCTACTAAAACCATTAAGTGAAAAAATCACAAATTTCAAAACAAAAGTTGAGGAAGTTTATGACAAAGAGTCAAAAGAACGATTTTCATTAGCTGAGCGGGTAAAAGAGTTAGCTACGCTGAATAAAGAGATTAGTGAAGAGGCTAAGAACCTCACAAAAGCCCTTAAAGGAGAAGCTAAAACACAAGGAGGTTGGGGAGAAATGATTCTCGAAAGTATTTTGGAAAAGTCAGGTCTGCGAAAGGACAAGGAGTACTTTATGGAGCACCAGCTACTTGATAAGGATGGCAAGGCAATGCGTTCTGATTCAGAGGACAAAAAAATGCGTCCTGATGCCGTCATCAAATACCCGGACAATAGAAGTGTGATTATTGACTCGAAAGTCTCTCTAAATGCCTTTACGCGTTACAGTGAGGCGGAAACTGTTGAAACACAAAAAAATGAGTTGAAAGCGCATGTCGAAGCTATTAAAAATCATATTACCTCTCTAAGTAAAAAGGGGTATGACGATTATGATCAAGCCCTTGACTTTGTGATTATGTTTATCCCGAGTGAAGCTGCATATATCGCTGCAATGTCAGGAGATACCAATTTATGGAGCTTTGCCTATGACAAACGAATTCTATTAATGAATCCAACAAATCTTATTACATCCCTTAAGCTTATTGAAGATTTATGGAAGCGTGAGTATCAAAATGAAAATGCAATTGAAATAGCTGACCGAGGTGCAAAGCTTTATGATAAATTTGTCGGTTTCGTAGACAATTTAGAAAAAGTAGGTGGTTATATTGAGAAGGCACAAAATAGCTACGGTGAAGCATATAGTCAATTAAGCACGGGTAATGACAATTTAGTTAGACAGGCTACAAAACTCAAAAAGCTAGGTTTGAAAACCAAAAAAGCATTACCAGAACAAATATCAAACGATTCATTAGGAAATAATGATGAATAAAAAAGCACTTATTATTGGCGCCACAGGTGCTACTGGAACTTCTCTCGTCAAACAGCTACTGGAGAATGAGCATTATAGTTTTGTTCATGTTTTTGCCAGAAGAGAAGCCTCTTTTAAGCATTCAAAATTAACATGGCATGTTGTCGACTTTAACGCTTTGGAATCATGGAAAGATCAACTTAAGGGAGATGTTTTATTTTCAGCTATGGGCACAACGCTTAAAGTTGCGGGGAGCAAAAAAGCCCAATTTAAAATTGACTATACCTATCAGCATGATGTCGCGCAAGCGGCCTCAAAAAATGGTGTGCCTACCCTCCTACTTGTTAGCTCCGTAGGATCAAGTAGTAAGTCTCCTTTCTTTTATCCAAAAATCAAGGGGCAACTTGAGGACGCTGTTTGTAAAATGAATTTTAATACAATACATATTTTTCAACCTCCCTTTTTAGACCGAGGAACTTTTTTACGAAGTAATGAAAAATCTGGTATTAAATTTTTGAATTTGGTTAACAAGCTTGGGGTTTTGCGTTCTCAAATGCCAATGCCAGTAGACTTCTTGGCCAAGCAGATGATTCGCGTTTCCTATCGAGAAAGTGATTCAAAAGTCAAGACCTACAAACCAAAGCAAATCTGGAAGCTCTAACGGAATATTTTGAACCAAAATTTTATTCAAAATAAATAATTAAAAAAATCTTTGGTTCGTTATGACAGATATATTATTTTTTCGTCAATGCTCTTATAAGTTAAAGGTTCTTTAACAATGATGGGTTTGGGTAATGTTTTTTCACTTTGGAGTGACGAAAAAATAAGAATGAATTATTTTTTAAATGAATTCGAGTTTAATCATCTAATGCTTACGCCACATGCGAATACTCTACGTTCATCACCTCTCCCTCAAGTCCCCATGCGAGCTTCCCAGGCTCATTGATTTCGTAATACTTGGTTTGAAACAAGCCATCGGCAAATTTTGGATGCTTTTCAGAGAACTGAATCACAATTTTCTCACGTTGATAGAAACCATCATTGAGCATGTGCTCGTAAATAAAGGCTTTTCTGCCGTCCACCAAAACAGAGAGCCCAACTTCAGCGGGGTTAACTTTGGTTTCAAAATCAGTAACATGTACAACAGGAATTAATCTTTGGGATAATGGGGTTTTCATAGCTTTCGGTTTTAAGTTCGTGTCAAACTTAAATGATCATCACGTAATCTTTTTACGAAGTTCATGAGCTTAACGTAGAATCCCCTATTTTAGCCTTAAAACAAACGCTATAAAAGTTAGTATCGTTTTACCGTTTAAAAATGCGAGTCAATACTTAAAAGATTGTATTGATTCCATTCGTACTCAAAATCATAAGGATTGGGAGCTCATTGCCGTGAACGATCATTCAACGGATAATTCAAGAGCTATTATCACGAATTATCGAGACTCGCGAATCAATGTGATAGAAAGTGAAGGCTTAGGTATACTACCTGCCCTTCAAACTGCACAAAAATACATTTCAGGAGCTTTTGTTTCTCGTATGGACGCTGATGATATTATGCCTCAGAATAAACTTACAGCCTTGCTTAAGGTTTTAACCCAAAATACGCAAGGGGTTATAGCTACCGGTAACGTTAAATACTTTGGCTCGAATAATGTATCCGAAGGTTATCAGCGCTACGAAAAATGGCTTAATGAAACTGCAAATAGGCAACTTTTCTATAAGCGTATTTATAGGGAATGTGTTGTCGCTTCTCCCAATTGGATGATGAGACGTTCCGATTTTGACACTATGAATGGATTTAACCTACTAAATTACCCAGAGGACTATGACATGGTCTTCCATTGGCGCAAACATGGATTTAAAATAGCATCAAGCAATGAAAACACCCATCTTTGGCGTGAGCATCAGGGTCGTATAAGCCGGAACTCTAAAACCTACCAACAGGAAAACTTTTTTAGACTCAAGCTTGGTTTCTTTTTACAGGAGTTTAAAGACAAGAAAATTAATTTACTTGGAACCGAAAAGAAAGGAATACTCCTCGCAAAGATGCTGCAGGAACAGAAAATTCCATTTCGTTGGTTTACCCATGTCCCTCAATTGGTCGGCCAGAAAAAACGCGATGTAATACTAGAAAACATCTCTACCCTTCCTCCCTTGGATGTTTGCATCTTATCGATTTATCCAAACAGAAAACAACGTGAAAATCTTGAGCGTTATTTAAAAATAAAAGGTTATGAATTGGGAGACAAGGCTCACTTCTTTTAGTTTATATTGAGTCCTAGTTTTTTAAACAAAACCTTTAAAAAATTAAATTTAAAAGCTAAGGTTTCGATTCTAATAAGGCTCGACTTCTAAAGGACGGAACATGTTTTTAGCGACATCGCGTGAAAAGGCATTGTAATGCCACCACTCCGTAGGTAGCTGACGAAACTTTTGACTTGCCATTACTTTGCGCAAAAACAAACGGTTTTCGTATTGTTCTTTCGTGAGCTCACCTGTCTTCAGATACTCGGTCTCTTTATTTGGGAAAGCGATATCTCTAAAATCATCAAATCCTGCACCCATATCTAAAGGAATACCATTTGAGTTACAAATTGTTATATCAACCGCACAACCCATATTGTGCAAACTTAAATTCGCGGGATTTGATACATATTTACCTCTCTCTTTTACTGGAACAGTGTCAAGCGCATTCCACATCAATCGTTGGACACTAACGGGTCTCGCTGCATCGTAAACCAAAAGATGAAGCCCACTATCTATTGCACTTAGGTAGCTTTGGCAATAAGCAAGGCGCTGTGCGACCTCGACTTGAAGGTATGCCCTTTTTGTACGCTCATAAAGAATAAGACCCATGAAATTATCTTTAGTAGCATACTTTAAATCAACGAATATATCTTCTGAATAGTTTTTTACATCGACCAACCCTTCGAATGTTTCTGGACCCAGGTTTTCAACAACAGGAATTTTCTTCGGCAGTTCTTTCGCATTGGACGTATGTGCGTTAACTATCTCTGTTTCTGATTCAGAACAAGAAACAACAATCATCAATATTGATAAAAATAACAGCCTCCTCATTTCAACAAAGCTGTCATTTCTGAATGAATCTTATCCTTTAGCGTCTTAGATACGGGAACTAAAGGCAGACGCATATAGTTCTCACAAATATCTCGATAAACAAGTGCTTCTTTAATACCGCCTGGGTTACCCTCTGCAAATAATAAACGGATTATCTCAAATAGTTCAAAATGCTCTTTTCTCGAATGATACATTTCATTGTTTAATGTTCTGTTTACCATACTGCTAAAACGCTCGGGAAGGGCATTCGCTATAACTGAAATCACACCTTCGACCCCAACCGTGATCAAAGGCATTGTAATCGCATCGTCACCAGACAGAACCGTGAAATCTTCGGGTTTATTTTTGAGGATCTCCATGATTTGATCAAAATCTCCAGAAGCTTCTTTCATGGCTACAATATTCGGGATCTTAGCAAGTTCTAATGTGGTGGCTGCAGATACGTTTGAGCTCGTTCGACCTGGAACATTATATAAAATAATGGGCAGCTCCGTTTTACTGGCAATCGCTTTGTAATGTGCAATAATACCAGCTTGTAATGGTTTACTATAGTATGGTGAAACAGAAAGTATACCATCTACTCCTGATGGCAAAAGTTTCAGCTTTGCACATACCTCTGCTGTATTGTTCCCACCTAAACCATATACAACAGGAAGTTGTCTTTGATTAACTTCAATTACATGGTTAAGCACTTGCATTTTTTCTTCTTGATTAAGTACAGGTGATTCTCCTGTAGTACCTTGTACGACCAGAAAATCAGTTCCTCCTGCAATTTGAAGTTTTACAAGTCTTGTTAAGCCATCAAAATCTATTGTTCCGTCTTTCTGAAATGGGGTAACCAAAGCGACGCCCGTCCCTTTAAATCTGTGATTCATGTGCGTTTATTTTTTTTAAAGTTTCTACTACAAAGTGAATCACTTCACTTGGTGAGTCGGAAGCTGAGTTTAATTCTAAATCATAAGTGTCATCCAGGGTTAATTCAGAGTTTACGAGAATTTTCTTTTTAATGACTGTTAGTCTTATGGCATTTTTAAGATTTTTCTTCATCACACCAAAACACAGCAATGCATCAAAAGATTTTTTTAGTTCAGTTTCGAGCTGATGATCTTTTAATCCTCCAAAAAATGAATAGTCACCCGGCCCGTTGTAGTAAATCAAAAAATGGGGAGACAAGCTGTTCTTATCTATGGTTTTTGGAATACTTACAATTATTATAACCCGCTCTACTGTGCTTTCATTTAAGACCAAATCCAACCCCTTTCTAAACACTTTCAATGCATTTTCATCTTCGAAGTTGTATGTAACAAGCAAAGCCTTTATATTTCCCCAAATCGAATCCTTAATCATGCTTTATTTTTTTTAAAAAATCAGCTTCATCTATAATTTCAACTCCTAAATCGGTTGCTTTTTTAAGTTTTGATGGCCCCATGTTGGCTCCTGCTACTAAAAGACTTGTCTTTTTTGATATTGAAGAGCCATTTTTCCCACCGTTTTCTTCAATAAGCTGTTTCATTTCATTTCGAGAATAACGTTCAAAGGTACCAGATATAACCACTGTTTGTGATTCTAAAATCGATGATGCTCTTACCTCTTCCTCTTTTTCAAAGCGCAAACCAGCGTGCTTCAGCTTTTCTATTAAGATAATATTTTTTTCATCTTCAATAAATTCTCTTATCGATCGTGCTATTTTTTCACCGATTTCATCAGTTTCAACCAAAGATTCATAGGATGCCTCAACAATACAATCCATCGTTTTAAATGCCTTCGCTAGTTTTTTAGATACTGTTTCTCCAACATACCTTATACCCAACCCAAATAGTACTTTTTCAAATGGCTGGAGCTTTGAAGCCGTAATACCATCTAATAAATTATTTACAGACTTATCAGCCATTCGATCTAAATCGATGAGTTGATTAAATTCAAGGACATACAAATCAGAAATATCTTTTATTAAACCTTTTTCAACCAAAGTATCTATAGTCTCAGCGCCAAGACCATCTATATCCATTGCCTTCCTACTTATAAAATGCTCGATTTTACCTTTCAATTGAGGTGGACAAGATGTTGTGTTTTTACAATAATGCTGTGCTTCACCCTCTTCTCGAATTAACCTTTCATTACAAGCAGGACAAACTCCGATAAAAACGACCTTCTGCGCATTTATTATGCGTTTTGCTATGTTAACACCCACTATTTTCGGAATAATCTCCCCTCCTTTTTCAACATAGACACTATCATTTTCATGAAGCCCAAGTTTTTCTATTTGTTCTGCATTATGCAAAGAGGCCCTTTTCACCGTAGTGCCACCTAGATAAACAGGTTTCAGATTAGCAACAGGTGTCACAGCTCCAGTCCTACCTACTTGATAGCTCACACTTTCTATTTTGGTTTCAACACGCTCAGCTTTGAATTTAAAGGCAATTGCCCAACGAGGAGATTTAGCAGTATAACCTAATTCCTCTTGTTGATTATAGGCATTTACTTTAATGACTATACCATCAATTTCAAAAGGAAGCTTTTTACGTTCGTAATCCCAAAAATCAATAAAGGCTAAGATGCCTTCTACATCTTTAACTTTTTCAATTTTTCGTTGTTCTGGAAGAGGAACTTTAAAACCCATTTTACCTGCTCCAAGTACCGCTTGATAATGAGAAGTGTAAGAACTTCTTTCCTCATACATTCCGTACAAATAACAATCAAGGTTTCTTTTTGAAACAACTTTTGAATCTTGGAGCTTCAATGTTCCTGATGCTGTATTTCTTGGATTAGCATACAACGCAAGGTTTTCTTTAGCTCGTTCTTTATTTAGACGTTCAAATTCCTGGAGTGGTAAAAAAATCTCTCCGCGAATCTCAAAATCAGATGGAACTTCACCCTGTAAGGTTAAAGGAACACTCTTAATAGTTTTTACATTAGAAGAAACCAATTCTCCTTGACTCCCATCCCCTCTTGTTACTGCAGAATGAAAAACACCATTTAAATAACGAATACCAATCGCTACACCGTCATATTTTAGTTCACAGACATATTCTATGTCATGCTCGATTGTTTTCTTAATTCGTGCCTCCCACTCTATAATTTCTTCTTTAGAATAACTATTTGACAATGAAAGCATCGGAAAACGGTGCTTTACGGTTTCAAAATGCTTAACGACAGTGCCACCTACACGTTTTGAAGGACTATTTGAATCAATGAGCTCTGGGAATTTAGACTCTAGCTCCTCAAGCTCTTTTAAAAGCATATCAAACTCGAAATCGGAGACAATCGATTCGCTCTTTACATAATACATGTAATTGTAATGATGTAAGCTTTCAGAAAGCTCGGAAATTTTCCTTTTGACCGCCTCTAAATCCATAGTCTAAAGTTACTTATTTCTGTGCTTTAAGCATACGCCATTTACCCTGTAAATCCTTTCTTTTTTCAACAGTTTTATAACCTAAATCAAGAAGTAAATTTCTTGTGTTTTCTAGGTGTAAATAATGACATTCAAAATAGAGTGCTCCTTTTGTTGATAAATATGGAAATACAGCTCGAGCTATTTCTTTGTAAAATATTAATGGGTCATGGTCAGGTACAAACAGAGCTATTTCTGGTTCATGGTTTAACACTACTGCATCCATAAGCACCTTTTCTTTGAGAGGGATATATGGAGGGTTAGATACCACAATATCTAAAAGCGATGTGTTGGAAACACCCTCAAGAAAAGGATTAATTTGCTCTTTATTTAAAACATCAACTTTTTTAAATGCTACAGGAAGCTTCAGCGCTAAGGCATTTTCTTCTGCCAAGGCTATCGCATCATGAGAATACTCCAAGCCATAAACTTGAGCCTTCTGAAAAACCTGACTCAAGGCAAGTGCAATACAACCACTACCACTGCATACATCTAGGATATTTCTAGGGTCTCCATCAGTTTTTTGAACGATCCAATCTACCAATTCCTCTGTCTCAGGGCGAGGGATTAATCCTCGGGCATCTGACTTTAGCTCTAATCCATAAAACTCTACTTCTCCGAGAATATGCTGAAAAGGCTCATTGTTTTTTAATCGCTCAATGATATTATTAATTATTTTGGATTCTGCACCACTAAACTGATGGCTTCCCATTGAGATTTGTTCAATGGGAGGAATACTAAGAAAATGAGCTAATATTTGCCTCCAAATCTGTTGTATTTCATTGAGTGTGAACTGCTCCTCCAAAGCAACTTTGAAAAGGTCTTTTTGTTCTTTAAAATCCAAAAAGCGCTCTGTGGTCATTTTTCTTTTCTCAATGAAATAAATTCTTGTATTTTCTCATTTTCAATAAGCACATGAAGATTGTAATATGCAATGTTCCACTTACCCTCTTTAAAAACGCAAATACCAGTAGCTCTACAATCCTCCATCCAAGTTTTTAAGTCTTCATCAAACCAAGCTGTTTTATGGTCTTCTGAAAAACTCCATTTTCTATTCAAAGGCTCAAAATCCCAAGCCTTACCCTTGTCAAAATATGGCTTACAAAACTTCTTAAAATCTTCTTTAACCCATCGTTCACCGGGCGCTGTACCAAGAAATATAAAATCAGCTGTGGTTACTGAAAAATAGGAATCAAAAGAAGCGATTGCTGCATCTTTATGCCAATCGTCAACAAGTCTGTCCAAGGACGCCTCCTGCCCATACAAAAGAAAAGAGGAAGAATAGAGTAAAAGCCCAAACAAAAGGCGCATAGTTATTTCTTTTTAGACAACTTTTTACAAGCTTTTGCAGCGTTATAAATATTTATAACACCACCGGTAACTGATTTATCAGCAAACCCTTCAACTTTCTGATACTTTACAGATGTTTCATACATCACCTCTTTTATTTCTTTCATTGTTAATTTCGGGAAATATGACTTCAACATCGCTGCAGCTCCTGCTACCATTGGTGCTGCCATAGAAGTTCCTTGAAGATTCATGTATTCACTTTGAGGAACTGCATTATAAATCTCAAATCCTGGAGCAAAAACATCTACCCCCTTGGCACCGAAATTTGAAAATGAGGCCACTAATTCCGCACCTTTATTTTTTGTAGAAGCTCCAATTGTTACAAAATGATCTAATGGCGCTTTTTGAAAACTATACATCGAAGTAGGGTAATTTGGCTCAACATCTATGTCTTTAGCATCATTACCTGCGGCATGTATTAATAATACACCTTTCTCATCTGCATATTTGAATGCTTCGTAAACCTCTTTTTGATGTGGAGAATAGGCTTTACCAAAGGACATATTGATGACTTCTGCCCCATTGTCAACAGCATATCGAACCGCAAGAGCAATATCTTTATCGAACTCATCTCCATTTGGAACTGCTCTTAAAACCATAATCTTAACATTTTCTGCAACGCCATCACCACCTAAATCATTACCTCTAATAGCGCCAATTATACCAGAAACGTGTGTACCATGAAGTGCATCCGGGCCTTCTACATCTGCATTCCCATAATTTACGTCTGAAAAATCATCGGGATCATCACCAATTAAACTACGATCGTCAAAATCAACATTTAAATTGAAATTCATTTGAGACTTGATATAATTTTGGGCATCCTCAGGAAGCTTATCAAGCATCTCCATATATTGTTCGAATTGCGCACGACCAGTTTCTACTTCTTCTTTAACTTTTAGGTACAGCTGATATTCTGCATCTTGCTCAATACTATTTGGGTCAATACCATCATATTTAGGGGCTAACGCGGCTAGAATTCGTGTTTTTTCAAGCCTCGCCTCATTCACATGAGCACCTTCAGCATTGCCTAAAAAATTCCAACCATGAATATCATCTATGTATCCATTGTTATCATCATCTATACCATTATCAGCTATCTCATCCGTATTTATCCAAATTTTACCTTTCAGATCCTCATGCTCAATATCTACTCCTGAGTCAATAACACCAACAATGACTGTTTTGGATTCCTTCTTTCTTAAATATTTATATGCTTTTTCAGTAAACATACCTTGACCTTCTTGATTGTACCAATTCAGGGTGCCCTCAACAGGTTGCGCTATTGATGATGCTGCACATACAATCGAAAATATTGCTAAACATTGTCTTAAATTTGTCATCTTGATTTTTATTGGGTTTATACCTTGTTATTATTTGATTGAGTTCGTTATTTCCAATTAGCGAAAATAATCCATAATTTAGATTAAACAAGAATTATACCATGAAATATCTCTCACTTCTTCTGCTTTTGTTGCTCTTTAATCATGGATATGGACAAAAGAATTATTTCACATTTGGTCAATTCATAGCACAAAAAGAAGGTTCAATAAGAATGCCTTTTGCAATGAAAAACTCTACAAAAAATAAGTTTTATTTGCGTCAAAATAGTATAAAACTAAAGCATCAAACCAAGAATTACATTTATTGTAATGCAGATGCGGATTTCATATACGAAGCCGCACAAAATAGAAGTCTTGAAGAAGTTTATTTTCAAATATCTTCACCCAAAATCCTTTCTGATAGTGCCATCCTTCATCACAAAGCAGATATTGTCCATAGTGGATTGGGAGGTCTAGACACAAGCTACACTGGTAAAGGTGTTATAATTGGAGTTGTCGACCAGGGTATTGACTTTAATCATCCTGACTTCAAAACTGTAGATGGAAGAACAAGAGTGCTTCGTTATTGGGACCACACCGTCGATGATATAAGCCACCCGAACTTTTACGATTATTACGAAAAAGGTATTCTTTGGGATAGTGCAGCAATAAATAATGGGACCTGTACAAGTCTTGAAACTTCTTCTGCTCACGGCTCAACTGTAACCGGAATGGCAGCTAGTAATGGACTGGCAAATGGGACAAATAAAGGTTTTGCTCCTGAATCAGATTTAATAATTGTAGAAACAGACTTTAATCAAACAATAAATAATTGGAAATTGACAATTGCTGATGCATGTGATTACATTTTTAAAGTTGCAGATTCCCTCGGGAAACCTGCAGTAATCAACTTATCTCTCGGGGATTATTATGGAACACATGACGCAACAGATCCGGCAGCTGAGCTTATAGAAACTCTACTTGATGAAAAAGAAGGTCGTATTGTTGTTTGTGCTGCCGGTAATTCAGGTAGTCAAGGCCCATATCATGTAGGTGCCGACGTCGGTGAAGACACCTCTTTTGTTTGGAGTATCCCAAACAGCAATCCAACGATTGTTAATGATGTTCCGGATGTTATAATCTATGATTTTGTTGTTGATACTGCCCAGGCCGGTTTTAATTACAGTTTATCTGCCCATCATATCAATAGTGACTATGCAATTAGCGGATCAACCACATTTGCACCATTTGGCGCTGATTTCGCCCCTGGTGTGCCAGAATTTCAAAATATAAATAATGAAAACGGAGAATTAATTGCCGTAGCCTTTATTTACAGAGAATTTTTTGCAGGGAAAATTATAGGACAAATTGCCATTACTGGTCAAGGATTTTCGCCTATTGACTCCGTAGGTTATGTCTTTGGATTTCAAACTTTTGGATCTGGGCATTTTGACTTATGGGGTGGCTCCTTCTCTGGCAGAAGTGATTTTGTATCGCAATTACCTGATATCGCTGTGGTACCAGAAATTATATATTACAATATGCCTGATACGCTTCAAACGATAGTTGATTCATGGAACTGCTCCGAAAAAGTCATCTCTGTTGGCAATCTCAGAAATAGAATGAGTCATATTGATTTAAATGGAAATATTTATAATGCATCTCCTGGAATTGCAGTTGGTGAACTTTTTTCAGGTAGTAGCAAAGGACCTTCAAGAAATGGAGTACAAAAACCCGATATAACAGCTTCCGGTGACATATCCTTAGGGTCCGGTCCCTTCTCATGGCTCAACAATCCAGCATACGCTGGTTCTATTGATGAAGGAGGTTTTCATATTAGAAATGGCGGTACTTCTATGGCGTCACCACAGGTTGCCGGTATCGCTGCGCTTTATT
>JAKMFD010000078.1 GCA_022425625.1 Crocinitomicaceae bacterium
AATGTGTATCAAAGATGTATCAATATAAAAAAGAAGAAGGCTATATTTACAAAAAAGTAAAAAAACAAAAAGTTATGAAAAAATTAGTAATGGTATTTGCACTTGGTGCAATGTTAGGTTCTTGCGGTGGTGGTGCGGCAAGTATTGATGTAGATTCTTTAGATAGCCCTTGTGCATGTGCAGAGGCTACGGTTACTGCTATGGAGGAAGCTATTGAAATGGGAAAGGACTTTAAAGAAATAGATGATCCCTCAGATGAGGTTAGAAAAGAATTTCAAGAAGATTTCAAGCCAATTCAGGCTAAAATGGATGAAATTAAGAAAAAATGTAAAGGTGATTTAAATCCTGACAAAGCAGACAAGGACTGTGAAGCAGTAGAAAAAGCAAAGGATCTAATGAAAGAATTTCGTTCGATTAGATAAAAGATATTCTTTAAAAAGCCCATCATTTGATGGGCTTTTTTTATGTCGTATTGTTTCTCGAAAAAAAAATCATAACCAAAACGTTTATTAAGTGAAACAAAAATAACGGGACATCGTACGAGGAACATAAATCAAAAAAAAATTATGAAAAAATTAGTAATGGTATTTGCACTTGGTGCAATGTTAGGTTCTTGTGGTGGAAGCGCTGCAGACATCGATGTAGAAAGTTTAGATTCAGCTTGCGGATGTGCTGAGGCGAGAATTCAGGTTATGGATGAATATGTTGCTATGGCCGGAGAAATAGCTGAGAGTATTAAAGATGCTTCAGCTGATGATTTATCATCATTTAAAGACGATTCTGATGCGCTTGAATCTAAGATGAAAGAGATTAGAAACAAATGTAAGGGCGACTTAGCAATGGATAAAGCTGAAGATGATTGTGAAGCAGCAAAAAATTACGAAAAAACTGCTGAGAAATATAATAAGGCTTTAGGTGACACATATGTTGCATTAAAAGAAGCTATGAGCTCAAAGTAAAGAATATAGAGTACGAAAGCCCATCAATTGATGGGCTTTTTTTATGTCTTATTTTTTAACGAGTACTTAATGCATACATCCTGCGATGCATTCACCATTTGCATAACTCCTTTTATGATCGAATTCTCCGTTATAGGTCCAAAAAACTTGTTCCCCATGTAGTTCGTTGTTTTTATATTGACTTTCAAAATTCAATTTTCCATTGAAATGCCATGCGCGACATGGGCCATGTTTCTCTCCATCTAAATATGTGAATTCATATTGTACTTTTCCTGTATAGAAGTAATACTTCCACTTTCCATTTGGAATACCATCAAGATAGGACCATTCATACTGTATATTTCCATTGTTGTATAGGGCAAAAACGATTCCGGTATATGGCCTTTCGTTTTCTTTTTCGACAATAATTTCTGGCAAATCGTTGAAATCAATATTGGTTTGATCAACAGAAATTCGATTTTGAGTAAATACCGAAGAAGCGATTAAAAGAAATAAGAAGATGCAGCTATATTTATTTATCATAGTACATCAGTTTGTGTTTTATTAAATTAAGAAATTAATCTCAGAAATGCGTGCTAAATAGTTAAATGCCTCAATCTATTGAACGTTTAACCAAAAAAAGAACGCTATGAAAATATTCAGTTTCTATAAAAGACTTGCGCTCTTGAGACTGATGAACAAGGTCTTCAAAAATTTGCGCCCCTTGAAAGCCCTTATCGTTTTCAGAAGATAAAGTATTCAATACTCCCGAGTTTCCCAATTCACGTGCCAAAAGCACCTTGTGAGCGCCTATTTTTTTACCAGTTTCAATCGCTAAGCCTTCACTTAGCTTACCTTCATAATCAAAAAGGGCATAACCCAGCATTACATAACCTTCCTTTCTCAGATTTTTATAAGACTCCAGGCATGCATTTGTATTTGAAAAGGTTTGAATATCGGGGTAGTCATCAGGGTTTTTAGCTTCAACTTTACTTATTGAAGCTAGTGCGTTAACCTCTTTGAAATGCTCCAAATAAATATTTTCTTTCTGAAGCTGGCAGCTACAAATAAGCGTTAATATGAAATAAAATAAACAAAGACGTGTTATTACTTGCATAATGAAAGTTGTCTGCTAAGAATCAAGAACAACCTCCAAACTCGCGTGCTCTAAAATTAAAATACGCCCCTTAAATTCGCCTTCTGTTACAACGACACAACAATAAATATTAGCTTCATTGGTTTCGGGTGAAACATATGGCAAATAGGCATCAATATATCCTTGCTTAAATTTTGTTTCTTCAATAATCTCGCATGTATAACCAAGACATCTTCTTTCGCCTAGATTATTTAAAGGCCTAACTATTGTTTTCATAATGTAGTGTTGTTTCGACCTAAAGATAAAAAAACACAGGACTAAAATGAATTAAAAAATAAAGCTACAATTTGAAGCCCTTGCATTTTATGCTTTGGAACGCTCTTTGTATTTATAGTTGAAATTAAATGCTATGAATATAAAATCACAGAGCCTATTTCTTCTTTTCATCGGGGGATTACTGGCATTTAGTCCAAACCATAAAAATCTGTCCTTCAACGATGTTCAACCACTTCGAAAGCTAAAACAACAAGCTTTTAAAAAAGGTGAGTTTCTTCGTTTTGATGTCTCGTACGGTTACTTTGCAGCAGCGAGAGCAACACTTGAAATCTCAGAATCATCACAGCAAATAAATGGTCATAATACAATGCATATTGTGGGTGAAGGCGCCTCCTCAGGAGCACTAAGCTGGTTTTTTAAGGTAGAGGATCGCTATGAAACATTTATAGACGAAGAGTCAATTCTACCATGGAAGTTTATTCGGCACGTTCGTGAAGGTGATTACGCATTGGACCGAGAAATTTCCTTTCATCAGAACATCAATAAAGCCACCGTGATAGAAAATGGAAACAAGCAGTATAAAGTCGAACCGAATACCCAAGATTTATTGTCGGCATTTTATTATGCACGAACACTAGACATGGTAAATATAAGAGTGGGACAAGAGTTTGAAATACAAACCTTCTTTGATCGTGAAATGTATCCATTAAAATTCAAGTATTTAGGGAAGGAGGTTGTGAAAACTAAACTTGGTTCATTCAACTGCCTAAAATTTAGACCGATGGTTGAAAAGGGAAGGGTGTTCAAGGAGGAAGAAGATATGACATTATGGGTAAGCGATGACCAAAATAAAGTACCAATTCGCCTCAAAACAGATCTTTTGGTGGGGTCGATTGAAATGGATTTAGTAGAATATAAAAATCTTGTGAAGCCTCTCAATAAAATCCAATAGTGTGTTATTAGCGTTTAGGTTCTAATAAGAGATTGAGTACTATTTGGTTTTACGATTCCGCTTTTCGATTGAAGAAATGGAATGCGGGAAAAATGTAAAAAAGACAATTGCTTTTGCTATAAAACGAAATAACCTATTTAACATTTACCTAAATTACAAAATATAAGTATTGACAGACTACTGAAACATTGATAAACCAGCAAAGGTTAAGATTTAGAGCCACTTTAACGAGTGGCTTTTTTTTGCTTAAGAATAGAAAAAGGAGCTGATTAAATCACCAACTCCTTTTACTTGTACCC
>JAKMFD010000085.1 GCA_022425625.1 Crocinitomicaceae bacterium
CAAATATTTACAATTTAAACTATTATGAAAAGGAAGTCTTTCAAAGTATTTATGGGGTTTTTTATCTCATTCTTAATTTTATCAAGTTGTACCCTATTAAAGGATCTTGACTACACTGTAACGCCTAGTCCATTAGAAATGCATGGAGACAGTATCAGATTCTCAGTAGTGGTAAATGTTCCAGAAAAGGGGATTAAAAAAAGTGTTAAAGCTGAAATTACGCCTAAGCTAGGTGAAAAAGCTTTGGGAGTATGGACCATTCAGGGTTCGAAAATTCAAGGTAACGGTAAAACTATTGAATTCAAACCGGGAGGAACAGCAACCTTTGAATCAACTGTGGCATATGATGCTTCATTAGAAGCAGCAGATTTGATGCTTACTGGTAAAATCTATAAAGGTGCTAAATCAAAAGAAAAAGGAGACCTACCAGCTACAAAAATTGCAGATGCAACAATCATAACTCCATTATTGGCAAGAATGACATGTACAATGTGTACCCAAAGCGATGAGCTCGTTCGTGTTGTTGAAAAAAGCGCGAGTGCTGTCATCAATTACAATAAAGGAAAATCTCTTGTAAAATCTAGTGAATTGAAAGATGATGATATTGTAAACCTCGTGGCATGGATAGAAGGTGCAGAAGCAAATGAAAAAATTGCAATTGAATCAATTTCAATTAAAGGTTATGCCTCACCTGATGGAGAATTTGCAAAAAATGGAGATTTATCTACAGATCGTGTAGAAAGCGCATCAAAGGCATTTTCCAAGCTAATGGCGAAGGCAAAGCTTGATGCATATGCAGATGCTGCAACATATGATCAAAAAGGTCTCGGTGAAGATTTTGAAGAATTCAAAAAGCAGCTTGCGGCAACAGAATCTATCGAAGAGGCAGAAAAAAATCTTTTTATCCGCGTTTTAGAAATGGAAAACGATCCTGAGAAAAGAGAAGCTGAAATGGTTCGACTTGGAAAATCTTACACACAACTTGAGAAAGATGTATTTCCAAACATTCGTCGTGCTGTTATTACTGTGAATTATAAAGAAAGTGGTTTGACCGATGAGGAGATGATTGCTTTTTCAGTTAATAAAATCGACACACTTACGGTAGAAGAAGTATTATTTACTGGTGAAAACTTACTTAAAGATCAAAATTCAAGAATTGCTTTATACTCAGCTGTTGCAGAAAAAATGTCAGACAGTAGAGTTTATAACAATTTAGGCGCGCTTCAATATGCTCAAAATGATATCCCTAATGCAAAAGCTAGCTTTGAAGCTTCTGCGGAGATTAGTGAATCAGGAGAGGTAATGAATAACCTAGCAGCTATTGCAATGCTCGAAGGCGATCGTGAAAAAAGTAGAACATTGTTTGCGGCAGCTAAAAATATGGATGCTGAAAAAATGAGTATTGTGAAATCTAATGCTGCTGCTTTAGATATTTTAGATGGTGCTTACGAAGCAGCCGAAAATAACATTTCAGGAAACACATTTAATCTAGCACTTGCATTAATGCTTCAAGGTAATTTGGCTGATGCTGAAGGAACACTTGCAGAAAGTGACGATAAAGACGATGCAGATGGATTGTATTTAGCAGCGATTATGGCAGCTAGAGGTGGTTCAGGTGCTAGCGACGTTGTTGCCAAGCTAAAATTGGCTATTGAAGAGGATTCAAGCTTCAAAGCAAAAGCAGGTAAAGACAGAGAGTTTGTGAAATTCTTTGGCGATGCATCATTTCAGGCACTTGTTAAGTAAGGCTGAAAAAAACAGATATTGAAAGCCTCTTTTAGAGGCTTTTTTTATGTCTTTTTGCTAAGTAAATTTGTTCATCTTGACCTGGTGTTGGTATAAGTGTAAATGGAACATTCAATGTTATACAATCCATTAATGTACTATAGCCAAAAAAACCATATACATGTTTTGTTGATTGAAAAGCATTGTCAATAGCGGCCATATCATCATTTGCGATAAATCGTATTGTCTCATTCTTGTCTTTGAGCAATGATTTGACAAATTTAGGGCCTACTATATAATCAATCTTGGACTGGTCAATGAATTCGTTAAAAGATGCAATCAGGTATTCGGTATATTCTTTTGGCCCGTTAATAACGAGGATGCCTTCATTAGATTTAACTTTTTTATTTAGGAGCTCAAATCTTGACTGAACGCCTATATAGATTGCTCTACTTGGATCTGAATTAACAGAAAGGCGACCCGCAAACCTTTTGTGTTCGTCATCTACAATCCAAATAGCGTCAAATTTTGAAATTAAATATTCATTTAGTAAATCACCAAGTTTAAAGATGCCTCTGGTGGGCAATTTCATTTGATGAGTAATAAATATTGAAGGCTTGTCCTTAGAATAAAAACCATACCTCTGATCTGATATAAGAAAATCTAGTTCATACTTTTGAATGAATGTTTGGGTACGTTTTTGTTCATGACGAAGAAAACTAAAGAGCTTAGGGGCTCTCAAAAGCATATCTCGTTTGAAATTACCCTTCCCTCTAAATAGAAATGGATATCCCTCGTGATCAATATATTCAGCCTCCAATGAATATTGTTCAAGAAGGCTTTTTTGAACACCATCACAAAAAATAAAAACCTTATTATTCTGTTGCTCTAATTTCTTAATAACTGTGATACATCTAGAGACATGTCCGAGTCCCCAATTCAGAACTGAAAAGCCAATTCGTTTGTTAAATATCCGGTTTGGTTGTATCACTTTTTAAAATTAGAAAAATAGCCACTAATTCAACAGAGATTCATTATTTTAGCCGAATATATTACAATTAAAGAAATGAAAGAAGGAACCGAATTTAGAAAATATGCAACGAAGCATATGGGTATCAATAGTACATTTGTAGATCATTACATTGAATCTTCACTAACACCATATATTATAGAGGAAAGATCATTGAATATGACCCAAATGGATGTCTTTTCAAGACTGATGATGGACAGAATAATTTTCTTGGGTACTGGAATTAATGATCAAGTTGCCAACATTATTAATGCACAGCTCTTGTTTTTAGAATCTGTTGATGCGAAAAAAGATATTCAAATTTATTTAAATTCTCCTGGTGGTTCTGTATATGCAGGACTCGGTATTTACGATACCATGCAATATATCAGACCTGATGTTGCTACAATATGCACGGGTATGGCAGCATCAATGGGTGCCGTTTTACTTTGTGCGGGCGCAGATGGTAAAAGGAGTGCATTGAAACATTCGCGGGTTATGATTCACCAACCTTTAGGAGGTGCTCAAGGTCAAGCTAGTGATATTGAAATTACCGCTCGTGAAATACAAAAACTGAAAAAAGAACTTTACGATATAATTGCTACCCATTCAAAACAAACTTATGAAAAAGTTTGGGAAGACTCTGATCGTGATTATTGGATGACTGCACCAGAGGCAAAGGCTTATGGAATGGTGGATGAAATCCTTCTTCGTAACCCAAAATAAATGACTTCTAAAAAAGCATCTTGTTCATTTTGTGGACTTTCTCGTGAAGAAGTTCAAATTTTAATTGCAGGCGTCACAGGACATATCTGCGAAAGCTGTGCAAAACAAGCCAATCAAATTGTAGCTGAAGAATTTTCTTCAAATCCTAAAAAGCAATCTAAAGAAAGCAAAAAGTTTTCCGTAAAATTTCCAAAAGAAATAAAAGAAGCGCTAGATGAATATGTTATCGGTCAAGATGCTGCTAAAAAGGTACTAACCGTTGCTGTTTATAATCATTACAAAAGATTAAATGCAGAGGACAATTCTGAAGTAGAGATTGAAAAATCTAATGTGGTACTTGTTGGAAGAACAGGAACGGGAAAAACTCTACTTGCCAAAACAATAGCTAAACTTTTAAATGTTCCTTTCTGCATTGCTGATGCAACCGTGTTAACACAGGCTGGATACGTTGGAGAAGACGTTGAAAGTGTCTTATCTAGACTTCTTCAGGTTGCTGATTATGATGTTGAAGCAGCACAAAGAGGAATTGTATTTATTGATGAAATAGATAAGATCGCCCGAAAAGATGATAACCCTTCCATTACCAGAGATGTTTCCGGAGAAGGCGTTCAACAGGCGCTATTGAAATTACTTGAAGGCTCGGAGGTTAATGTTCCACCACAAGGAGGCAGGAAACATCCTGAACAAAAAATGATTCAAGTAAATACAAAGAATATTCTTTTTATTTGTGGCGGTGCGTTTGATGGTATTGAAAAATTGATTGCACAACGCGTGAATCGACAGACAATTGGCTTTTCATCGACAGATGAGCCAGACATTGATTCAGAATCCCTGCTGCAATACATTAATGCTACTGATATAAAAAGCTTTGGTCTCATCCCAGAGCTTATAGGAAGATTTCCTGTTCTGACCTATTTAGAGCCCTTAGACCCATATGCTTTGAAACGTATTTTAACAGAACCAAAAAATGCCTTAATTAAACAATATGAGCGCATATTTCAAATTGATGGCATCAAACTAAGCTTTGAACAAAAAGTACTTGACTTTATCGTTTCTAAAGCAATAGAATATAAACTTGGCGCAAGAGGACTGCGATCTATATGTGAGGCAATTCTCACAGATGCAATGTTCGACCTGCCTTCTTCTAAAGCTAAATCTTTAAAAATTACAGAATCCTACGCCAAAGGAAAATTCAATAAATCCAAAATGGCAAAGCTCAAGGTGGCGTAAATACAATTCTGTTTTATATTTTTGTACCCCTAAACATTAATCCATGAAAACATTACAGTATAGAGAGGCCTTAAGAGAGGCAATGTCAGAAGAAATGCGCAAAGATGAAAGTGTTTTTCTTTTAGGTGAAGAGGTTGCAGAATACAACGGTGCTTATAAGGTTTCGCAAGGTATGCTGGATGAATTTGGTCCAAAGCGAATCATTGATACACCGATTGCCGAGCTTGGTTTTGCTGGAATCGCTGTTGGTGCCTCAATGAACGGATTAAAACCTATTGTTGAATTTATGACTTGGAATTTTGCTATTCTAGCTGCCGATCAAATTATTAATAGTGCTGCCAAAATGCTTCAAATGTCTGGAGGTCAATACCATTGCCCTATAGTTTTTCGGGGAGGTAATGGAACTGCTGGACAACTTGCCGCTACTCACTCTCAAAGTTTTGAAGCGTTTTATGCTCATGTCCCAGGTCTTAAAGTAATTACACCCTCAAATCCTGCTGACGCGAAGGGATTATTAAAGTCCGCGATTCGAGATGAAGACCCTGTTGTATTCTTAGAATCAGAAAAAATGTATGGTGACAAAGGTGAAGTTCCAGAAGGAGAATATTTAATTCCTATTGGTACAGCTAATGTTAAACGAAAAGGACAGCATGTAACTATTGTTTCTTTTGGAAAGATTATTAAAATCGCTGAAGAGGTAGCAGAGATTCTAGCGAAAGAAAATATTGAAATCGAAATTATTGATTTAAGAACTATACGACCTATTGATTATGGAACTATTGTAGAATCAATTAAAAAAACAAATAGATGCGTTGTTGTTGAGGAGTCATGGCCACTTGCGTCAATTTCTTCAGAAATTGCTTATCATGTCCAACGTTATGCTTTTGACCATTTGGATGCACCTGTATTACGTGTTACCCAAACCGATACTCCTTTCGCATTTTCACCGACCTTAATTGAAGAGGCACTTCCGAGTAAAGAAAAAGTAATTGCAGCTATAAAGCAGGTTCTTTACGCCTAATTTCCCCTCTTAAGAACTTGATTATAAGAGATCATAACCTATTGAAGCAAAAAAAATGAATCTTTTTTTTAAATACCCTTGTGTAATAAATAAAATTAGGTAACTTTGCACCCCTCAAAGTGCGTTTGAGGTAATTTATTTTATTTACAATTAAGAGTATTTTATGCCAACTATTCAACAATTAGTTCGCAAAGGGAGAACTGCGGTAGTTAAGAAATCTAAATCTGCTGCGCTTGATTCATGTCCGCAGCGTAAAGGTGTATGTGTAAGAGTTTACACAACAACACCTAAGAAGCCAAATTCAGCGATGCGGAAAGTGGCAAGAGTTCGCCTTACGAACGGTAAAGAAGTTAACGCTTATATCGGAGGTGAAGGCCACAACCTTCAAGAACATTCCTTGGTATTAGTTAGAGGTGGAAGAGTTAAAGACCTTCCTGGAGTCCGTTATCACATCGTACGCGGTGCTGAAGATACAGCGGGTGTTCAGGGAAGAACTCAAAGAAGATCTAAATACGGAACTAAACGTCCGAAGAAGTAATAAATCATTAACCTTTATTATTTAATATAATGAGAAGAAGAAAGGCCAAAAAAATTGCGATTCTACCAGATCCAAAATTCAATGAAGTTGTTGTTACAAAATTCGT
>JAKMFD010000097.1 GCA_022425625.1 Crocinitomicaceae bacterium
GGAAGAACATTTGTATTCAAGAATAAGGCTGCACTTTCTATTCTAAATGAAGAAAAGTCATCAGGGGTTTTATTGACAGCAATACAAAAAAAGTGGTCACTGATTTTAGGCAGAAATAAAGAGAAACTTTTCAACGAAATAAAAGAAAGCAAGGACCTTATGGATCTTCTAGCGAAATCTGCGGTTCGTGAACTTCGACCAGAAGAAAAAGAACAATTTAAGACTCAATTTTATGATATTTTAAAATCTATGCCTTCTCTAGCTATTTTCCTATTACCGGGAGGTGCAATCCTATTGCCATTAGTTATTAAAATATTCCCAGACCTTTTACCAACCTCTTTTAAAGAAAACACGATTCATAAAAAAGATTCGTCAAACGATTAAGTATGCTTGAAATCAAAGAAATATCTGTAAACTTCGATCGACCGGTTTTAAAAAATATCAGCCTAACCGCAAAAAAAGGACATATCATTGGACTTGTAGGTAAGTCTGGCGCGGGCAAATCAACACTATTGAATGTTATTTCAGGACAGCTTGGACCTCAACATGGCAGCATAACACTTGACAATGAATTACTCCCAAATGCAGAACAATTATTGGTTCCGGGGTACGAGGAAATCAAACTCGTATCACAAGATTATAACCTGGATCCATATCATACAGTTGAGGAAAATATTAGAGAAGCCGCAATCTCGCTACCTGAAAAAATAAAAATCAGAAGAGTCGAAGAACTCCTGAAGCTTCTAAAGCTTAATGAAATAAGGGATGTAAAAGCGAATGAAACATCAGGAGGGGAGCAGCAGCGACTATCGATCGCAAGAGCAATTGCTCTAAAACCCAAGGTGCTCCTTTTAGATGAACCATTCTCAAACCTAGATTCTCAATTACGTGCCTTACTTTTTAAGTATATATTAAAACTAAGACAAGAAGAGCAGCTTACAATAATCCTTGTTTCCCATGAAGGCCAGGATGTTCTCGGGCTATCAGATGCCATTTATTTTTTAAATAATGGGAGATTAAGCGCAAGAAAAACACCTTACAATGCATATTATCAACTCAATCATTTGGGTAATGCTAAACTGCTAGGTATTGTTAATCAAATCAACCACAATGGGTTAAAAGTGAGATTTAGACCTGATGAATATCAAATAGTTGAAAATGGAGCGCTTGCTTTGACTTTTGATTATTTCATTTTTCTAGGAACACAATACCTTAATTATTTTTCTGGCCCTAACCAAGAATTAATTATCCTATCAAGTATTTATCCCTTCAAAGCAAATGTGCAAATCAATATTTCAAGAAAGCAGAAAAAAAAGGCAGAAAAAACTGATGCACAATGACATATGAATAAAAGATAAGCCGATGTTTTATATATAAATTCAATTCGGTACATTTAACAAAATGTTTCAAATGAAAGTTTCAATTAGTACTATCACCCTATCGGCTCTTATTTTTATGTTCACAAGCTGTGCTACAAACAACAGCCTGAGAAAACCAATCTTCAACACAACCACATACAAAGGCCAGACTGGTGAAAAAGAAGTCACCAACATAAACAAAAATAGAGCTGCCCGCGAAAAGGACCTCTTTTTGGCAATGGAAAAAGCAGATGCTGCAAAACGAATTGTTGAACAACAGCAGGCTGAGATGAATTCAATTGATTCTACGGAACGTGTAGATGATATTGAAATGGCATTGGTTAAAATTTATGAAAGAACTGAGGTGATTATTGCCGAATTGAATAGCACATCACCTTATTCAATAAACGGTCACGAAAGAACACTAGAGCTTGCGAAAGAGCTGAATAACTTACTTCAAAATTATATTGAACCGCTAAAAAAAATGATTGCCTCAAATAAGGAGGTAAGAAAAATTGGCGGAGACATCAGTTTCGATGCAGGTAGCTCCGTTTTAAATAAAGCTGGTAAAAAGGAAATCTCCAAGCTGGTCGGTTCTATAGATAGGGATTTGGAGATGTGGAATGAATATCTAAAAGACCACAATGCAAATGTGTTTAATGATTCTATTTATCGTTTAATGATTGTTGTAAATGGATATGCAGATGAACAAGGATCAGGTTCTGAGTCGGATAGAAAAAATAAAAACAAGATTCTTTCAGAAAAGAGAGCACAGTCTGTTGCGAATGAGTTAATGAAGCAATTTAATGCTTATAAGACTAAAATGGATTTAATTATTGATGTAGAAATTAATGGACGTGGGGAAACACTTCCGCCTAACCTTGAGAAAAGTCAAGCTCAAAAAAACAATCCGGAACGAAGAATTAGCCGAGTAAGTATGGTACTTGGCCCAAAAATATTACTCTATAATTAACCTTTTGCTTTTGCATGACGCCAAGGATTGAATTATTAGCAGAAAAGAAACTTGTGGGTTGTCAGCTAGAAATGAGTCTCTCAGAGGATAGAACCGTTGAATTGTGGAAAGAATTTGGACCCAAAATAAAAGAACTCAACAATAGAGTTTCGAATAATAGAATCTCGCTTCAAATATACCCGCCTGAATACCATCAAAAATTCCACGATTCGAATAGGTTTATGAAATGGGCTGCAGTTGAAGTCGTTGGTTTTGAAAATATTCCGTCGGGACTTGACTCACTTATACTGAGGGCTGGACAATATGCTGTATTTAATTATAAAGGAAAGCCTTCAGAAATTACACCTGTATTTCATTACATCTTTAATCAATGGATTCCGAATTCTAAATATTGCATTGACGATCGACCTCACTTTGAGCTAATTGGCTTGAATTATAATAACACCAATGCAGCGGAAGAAATTTGGATTCCGATAAAACATAAATAATGTTTCAAAAAAGAGCAAACTTTTATTAAAGAAATGCAGGAGGTTTTCGAAATTCTATTTTAGCATCTCTGAAAATCGCTGAGGTATTTCTAATGCTAACCAAAAAACTCTTATTCCCTCCCACAGGAGTCCAATAGAT
>JAKMFD010000100.1 GCA_022425625.1 Crocinitomicaceae bacterium
CATTGAGAAAAGTAATTACTTTTGTAAATAAAAAAATGATAGTTTCCCCCTCCATTTTATCTTGTGATTTTGGCAACGTAGAAAGAGACACAAAAATGCTCCATAACTCCGAAGCAGACTGGCTTCATATTGATGTAATGGATGGCGTTTTTGTTCCTAACATTTCATTTGGATTCCCCATACTTAAAAGCGTCAACAAACACACCAACAAGATTTTAGATGTGCATCTTATGATTTCAAATCCTGACCAGTACATTAAGGAATTTGTAGATGCCGGTGCAGATATCATTACGGTTCACTTTGAAACTTGCCCACATTTACACCGGAGCATTCAGCTTATCAAAAGTTTTGGTGTTAAAGCAGGCGTTGCCTTAAACCCGCACACACCCGTTCATGCACTTGAAGAAGTGATTAATGATTTAGATCTCGTTCTAATCATGTCAGTCAACCCCGGATTTGGTGGTCAGAAATTCATTCCTTCAAGCGTTTCAAAAGTTAAAAAAATGAAAAGCTTAATTACTGCGCACAAGTCCTCTGCTTTAATTGAAGTCGATGGTGGGGTAAATTTAGAAACTGGTGCTGAATTGAGTGCAGCAGGAGCAGATGCATTAGTCGCTGGAAGCTATGTTTTCAAATCTGAAAACCCGACCTCAACTATTTCAAATCTGAAAAAACTATAAGCGTAACTCTTTTAAAGGAGATTCGTTTTAAATAACAATGCAGCTTGCACAAAAAATAACATTCTTAATTTTTTTAAGCACAACATGTGTTCTTGGACAAATCAATCTTGAAGTAGAAGAAATTGCTTTAAATAAAGTTTTAATTGAATTCAGACAAGCCATAAGTGCGGAACAAATGGATGCACAAAATGAAATCTTTAAAAATGAATTTAGAGATTTCTTGGCCCTCCCAGGTGTTTTTGACTATAAATTCAAGCATTTAGAATCTGTCGCAATTCTTGAAAGTCCTGATAAAAAAATTAGAATCGTTAATTGGAATATCGAATATCCCGATATGTCATATGCTTATGGCGGTTTCATCCTGATAAAATCAAACAAAAAAACCCGCGTAGTTGAACTTTCTGATGCAGTAGATGCCTATGAAAGTATTCCTAAAGGAACTATTGATTTCACCAAATGGTACGGAGCGTTGTATTACAAAATTGTACCCTTTGAAAATGGAAATAAAACCGAATACTTGCTTCTCGGTTGGGATGGAGGCACAACTGGAAGTAATTTCAAAATAATGGATGTTTTGGTTTTAGGTAAAAGAAGCGTTCGATTCGGCAGCCCTGTCTTCATTACAAATAATAAACTTGAAAAAAGAATTGTTTTTGAATATTCGAATCAAGCTGTAATGAATATGAGGTTTGAAGAAAAATACGGACGTGTGGTCATGGACCATCTTTCGCCGGAGGCTCCTTCACTTGAAGGCCTTTATAGCTATTATGTTCCAGATCTTTCTTATGACTCTTATGCCTATAATGGCGCATATTGGGTCTTAACAGAAGATGTTATAGCTGTAAATGATCCTGAATTCAAACCTAAAAGCTTCATTCAAATGAATGCAAGAACGGGGAAACTCGAAAGAAAAAAGCTTAAAAAAGACTGGATCAATCCGACAGGTAGCAAAACAAATAATGATGACTTTAACCATGTTGCAAGAACACCAGAAAGTGAGATGGTTAATAAAGAAGAGCCCCAAGAATATAACAAAAAAGAGCAACGTAAATTGAGGAGATCCTACAGAAAAGACCCTTCTGGATTGTCTATTACTACAGGGAAGTATAAAAGAAAAAAATACCGTCAAAAAACACCATAATGCAATTAGGACTTATCAACACATTGACCATTGACAGATTTACCCCACCGGGAGCATTTCTTGAGGACGAACAAGGAAATGAAGTACTGCTTCCACAAAAGTACCTTTTAGACTCCTATGAGCTCGGAGATAAAATTGATGTCTTTGTTTTTAAGGATTCCGAGCAAAGAATTGTATGTACGACAGAAACTCCACACCTACTTCTAGGAGATTTCAAATATTTAAGAATCACGCAAGTAAAGCCAATTGGTGCATTTGCAGATTGGGGTCTTGATAAAAACTTATTAATACCATTCAGCGAACAAATATGCCGATTAGAAGAGGAAGGGTATTACCTCTTTGTTTTAAGATATGATTATAAAACAGATCGCTTGTTCGGCAGCATGAGAGTTAGAAAAACACTTGAAGCATGTACAGAGGATCTACAAGGTCAAGAGGTCGATCTACTTATCTGCGAACCCAATGACTTAGGGATAAGCGTCATTGTTAACAATCGATATGACGGGTTAATTTTTGACTCAAACATCATAGCCAGTATTAACCCTGGTGATGAACGTAAAGGCTATGTTGAAAAAGTTCGAGAAGATGGAAAAATTGACATCCGACTAGAACCTGTGAACTTTGAGAAGTATGACCTTGCAGAAACTAAAATATTAGAATTAATGCAAGATAGTGGAAAACTTATGCTTAGCGACAAATCTCCCTCAAATCTAATAAATGATGAGTTAGGGATGAGCAAAAGAACTTTCAAACAAGCCATCGGAAAACTTTATAAACACCGAAGGATTAAAATACATAAAGACCACCTTGAGCTTCTTTAGTCATTACATTATTTCGGATGGTAATGCCTGATCGCTTTAGATATTACCTCGGCTTTATCTAGCGTCATTTTCTTACGTTCCTGCTTGGCATACATTTCCATCTGGTCGGTATAGTTTTCACCATCTGAATTTCTAGAATTCCCATAAGGCATTACCGTCTCAATTTCAACATTATCGTTAGTATATTGAATAATCATTATATAAGACTCTCCATGAATGGGTTTTGCCTTTCCATTTTCGAAAGGCTTGCTTGTCATTGCAGCAATCATATCGGTTAATCCAGGAACTGCTAAGCGTTTATTTCCTCGGTGATGCACTTGATAGTCTCTTAATGCAATATCATAACGTCCGAAATGTTTTTTAAGATGTTTTTTCGCTGCCAATAAGGCTTCCTCCATCCGTTTTAAAGGCTCGTAACCCTTCGATGAAAGATCAAGAAAGTTTTGATAGTATATGGCCCACTGGGCAGCACCGACATTAAAAGTATCCGCTCGTTTATTCCAATTGTGAATTGGAGCGATTACTTCACTTAAGTGGGGATATGCATCTTTATCTATACCGAATACAATATTCGCTCCCGATGGCGTCCATAATGAATCAGGATATTGAATGTCATATTTGATGTCAAAAAAATCATTCATACTTAAGGTTTCCTTTTTTTCTTTAAGATCCATAAATCTCTGACTCCTATTGTTTTCTGATTCCTTGAATCCAAATTGAAAATCTTCAAAATCTTCGGATTTAAGATTGTCATCTTTGTGCGCACTATTGAATGGAGAATTGTTAGTATTAAACAAATATCCGTGAGCAGGATTTAACAACTTAGGAAGGCTTTCATAACTCAAATAGTTTTTTTGAAAAATTTCAGAGCGTTCTCCTTTCATAACACCATTTATTCGATCACCATTTACAGGCCTCTCTGGAACTCGTCCAATACTCATCCAAAAAATACTATCCTCACGGTCCGCATACATTAAATTAAAACGAGGAACTAACATCATTTTTAAAGCACTTTCAAACTCGTTCCAATTTGATGCCTTCCCCATTTTATACCACTGATCAATTGAACCAATATTTTCAAAAGCATTAGAATAAAAGGCATAGGTCCCTTTTTTATTCTTAATAACTGGACCAAAAACACTCCATAGCAATTTACGTTTAACGCTTATTTTTAGGCCTAATTTGGTTTTGATTTTCAACTTCACTGACGTCTTTTCAAATGACACCCATTCCCCATCGAGCCAATATTGATTTTTATTTTTAGGGTTGATTTTCAATTCATACAAATCTGTAAGGTCCGGGTAATTATAGGTGTGGGTCCAACCCAAATGTTCATTTGTGCCTATCATTGGAAATGGGGATCCCGGAAACAATCCACCCAAAAGATTCCAACCTTCATCAGAATTAAGATGTGCTTCATACCATGAAAAAGGGCCTTCAAGAGGTTGGTGAGTATTAACATTTAAAACGGTTTTATTGTGTTTCATGATGGACCTACTAAATGCAAAAGCATTCGAGCCTATTGTCTTTTCCTCCAGCTCCTCATCAACTGATTTATTGGAATTAGATAGAAGTGCACCGAGCATATCTCCAGTATCTGAGAAAAAGTGAATCACCAAATTATAACCTGTTAAATAATCTAGCACAGTCATAGGAAAACTGTTTTTGACTAGGACTTTAGAAGGAAACGCTTGAGCAAAAGCATTAATTCCTGCCACATAACCTTCGATAACCTCAAGCACTTCTGGTGACAACTGACTTACATGCTTTTCAGCTGTTTGTCGACATCGCAGGAAAGAAACAAGGTAATCCATAATAACTCCTTCTTTACCGCTATGTAAACCCATTAATCCTTTTGATGGTAAAAATGTATGTTGAATCGTCTCAAAATCATCTTCGGCATGCGCCCAAGCCAGACCATAAGCGGCATTCTTATCAGAATTTGCATAAATGTGGGGAACCCCATAAACATCTCGATAAATATCTATTTGCTCCACATTTATTTGTCCGTAAATGGAATAACACATTAAAAAGCATACATGTAGAAAGATAATCTTCATTGTTTTTTTATTTGATTAACGCACAGTTATCTAAAAAGTTGTATCCTATTTATATTCTTCAAAATATCAGTTATATAAGGCCATATTGATTGTTGCAATCGGGTTAAAAGCATATATTTGCACCTATGGCAAATACTTCAGACATCAAAAATGGATTGTGTATAAAGCACAACGGAAAGCTTTTTCAAATTATTGAATTCCAGCATGTAAAACCTGGAAAAGGACCTGCTTTTGTTCGCACTAAAATGCGTCAGATTGAATCGGGAAAGGTGTTAGACCACACCTTCTCTGCGGGACATAAAATTGAAACAGTAAGAATAGAAAACAGAGATTACCAGTATTTATATCAAGACGGTGATTTCTATGTATTCATGAACTCTAAGAACTATGAACAAGTGAATATCGCATTGGCAATGGTTGATAAAGCAGAATTTTTACAAGAAGGAATGATGGTAAATATTTTATTCCACGCAGAGGAAGAGCTTCCACTTGTGATAGACCTTCCAATGCACATCATATCTGAAATTACATATACGGAACCAGGTATTAAAGGGGATACAGCAACGAACAGTATGAAACCCGCAACGATAGCTACAGGAGCAGAAATTCGTGTTCCATTATTTATAAATACAGGTGAAGTTATAAAGATTGACACACGCACAGGCGTATATGTAGAACGTG
>JAKMFD010000106.1 GCA_022425625.1 Crocinitomicaceae bacterium
CATCTCCCTTCATATTTATTGGAGAAGCAATCACCACTACACTATTTAAAATGGTTAAAAAAAGCAATTTAAGTTTCATGATTTTAAGATTTAATTCCTACAAATCTGACTAAATTATTTTAAATCACCACCGTAATTTATGTTAATTCATTTCAGATTCAATTCTACTTAGTAATTTTGTCGCAAACAATTTCAGATGACACCATTTAGCACTTACGATTTTAAGGATAGAAAAGCCATTGTTCGAGTAGACTTTAATGTTCCGCTTTCAAAGGAAACATTCAAAATTACCGATGATAAACGAATGCAAGCGGCGCTTCCAACTATTAATAAAATAATTTCAGATGGTGGATCAGTCATTCTACTTTCTCATCTAGGCCGACCAAAAAATGGACCGGAAAATGCTTTCTCACTAAAGCACCTTTGTGAACATTTGAGCATTATTTCGGGAGCAAAAGTTTTCTTTTCACCAGATTGCATTGGTTCACAAACTGAGCAGGCTGCAAAAAATCTAAAAGGTGGAGAAATACTACTGGTTGAAAATGTTAGATTTTATAAAGAGGAAACAAAAGGCGATATTTCTTTTGCTCAAAAATTAGCAAAATTAGGAGACTGTTTTGTCAATGATGCCTTCGGTACAGCTCATAGGGCACATTCGAGCACCACGCAAATCGCAGCATCATTTGATAATAAGGATAAAATGTGCGGATTACTTATGGACGCAGAAATTGAGAGTGCGAAAAAAGTAATGGAACAAACAAAACGACCATTTACGGCAATAGTTGGTGGAGCTAAAGTATCTGATAAAGTATTAATTGTAGAAAACTTGATGAAAAAAGCCGACCACATTATCATTGGTGGAGGAATGGCTTATACTTTTAAAAAAGCGCTTGGTGGTAATATTGGAAACTCTCTATGTGAAGATGAGCGCATCGAAACTTGCAAGACAATCTTGGAAAATGCGGCAAAGAAGGGCGTTCAAATACATCTACCTATTGATTCTGTTATTGCAGATACATTCAGTGCAACGGCACAAACTAGCATTGTGAATAGTGCTGACATTAACGAAGGCTGGATGGGTCTAGACATCGGCCCTAAAGCCTCAAAAGAATTCACTGCTGTAATCAAAGCTTCAAAAACTATTTTATGGAACGGACCGATGGGTGTCTTTGAAATGGGTCCTTTTGAAAGCGGCACAAAAGCTATCGCTGACGCTGTTGCTAATGCAACTCAGAGCGGTGCATACAGCTTGATTGGCGGTGGAGATAGTGCGGCTGCAGCCAAGAAATTCGGAGTGGTTGATCGTATCAGTCATGTGAGTACGGGGGGAGGTGCATTGCTTGAATATTTCGAAGGCAAAGTGCTTCCAGGAATAGCAGCTATATACCAATAAAAAAAGGGAACCGAAGCTCCCTTTTCCTTGTGCGTATACTCAATCACCTTTGCACTGTAATTTCTTTAGTATAAAGAACCTTTCCTTTTGATTTAAAATTTATCAAATAGGTACCATTCATCAAATCATGTAAGTGTAACGACGCTGCGTCTAATACTGGTATTGAAGGCATAAATTGGTCGTTGTTAGATATAATTTCGATAAAATCTATTTCTTGATCAAACCATTTAATGGTTGCATATCCTTTCTCAATAGAAGAGGTAATGACTTTTACTTTTTCTTTTTTTGTAGGGTCATCGTCATTGTGAGCGAATGAATTAGTTGATACGAAAAGAAGAGAAAGTGAGAATAATATTGTAAAAATTTTGTTCGTATTCATGGCGTTGTTTTTTTGTATACCTCAAATATCAAACAAGACTATCTCGTGTCAAAGGAATTTTTAATATCTGACTTGAAAATAGAAACCATTACCTAAAATGTGCTACGTAGTTTTTATTTTGTACTACGTAGATTTACGTATTGGCTATTTATTTACCCTTTTAGATAACTCAAGTAAACGATTTGAATAACCTGCCTCATTGTCATACCATGCTATAATCTTTATCATCTTACCAAATGACTTAGAAAGCATTTTATCATACAATGAACTCAATGGTGAACCAATTATATCAACAGAAACTATAGGCTCATCCACAACACCCAAAATTCCATGCATTTGCTTTGAAGCTTGAAGCTCCATTTCTTTATGAACATCATCAATGGATAGCTCAGCAGAGACATTAAAAGTAATTTCGGTCATTGAACCATTCACTACGGGCACACGAATTGCGCCTCCGTCAATCTTACCCTTAAGGTCCGGGAATATTTTAACAATTGCATTTGCCGCACCTGTTGATGTTGGAATGATTGAATTCGCAGCAG
>JAKMFD010000112.1 GCA_022425625.1 Crocinitomicaceae bacterium
CGAAGCCTTGATAAAGACGAGAAACCCCTATGTTCAAAGAAACTTCCTTCTGAATGCCTTTGTTATCAGCCACAATGAATTCCGTACTACCACCTCCAATATCCATGATAACAGCAGGGTATCTAAAGTCATAACATTGGCGCACCCCCTTATAAATGAGCTTTGCTTCTTCGAGTCCGGTAATAATATCGACCTCCCAATTAAATGTCTGAGAGACCAATGAAACAAAGGATGCTGCGTTTTTTGCATCTCGCACAGCTGAAGTAGCAATTAGCCTTGGTTTTGATATCCCATGAACATCTAGAATTGCTTTAAATGCCTTAAAGGCATTCATTGCTCTTTGAATAGCCAAATCAGCGATTCTATTGTCATTAATACCTCCCATTCCAAGAGATACAGCCTCCTTGTGGGTTTCGACAATAGCAATACCCGAAATATCTGCACGTGCTATTAAGAGATTAAAGGTATTTGTACCTATATCGATTACTGCTTTTTTCACTTTGAGAGGAACCATTTAAACAATCCTCTTAAGGTTAAACGGTGGCCATATGACAAAAGGCTAACTTTAAAGATTCTGCCTGCAATCCATAGCATTAGAATAATCGAAAAGATCATAATTAACAAACTGATCCAAATTAAATACCCTGAACCGACTGCATAACCCATAGATAACTTAATCATAACAAACATCGGCAGTGTAAATGGTATGAATTGTCCGTAAACAAAAAGCTGCGACTCGGGATTGTTTAGCATGAAATAACCAGCAATTATGGTGAATAAAACTAGAAATACTGTAGGTAAAATAAAGAGTTGCCCATCGCCTTCTGACCCCATAGCCGCTCCTATTAAACTAAATAGGGCACCATAAAAGAGATAGGTTGCTAGAAAGAAAACAAAGAAAAACGGCAACATCAATGCGAGGTCAATTCTATCGTAAATGAGATGAATCATTTCATTATTTCTAATTCTATTAAACTCACTCTGAAGTATCTCATTCGCACCTTCGGAAACTTGTGAAGCAGTTAATGACGCATCAATGAAAAAGTCAGAGAATAAAATATCTTGAAGCGCATAAAGACCTAGAAAAACAAACAGGACCCAAAATCCAATCTGAATAATTGCTGCTGTCCCAATTCCAATTATTTTACCCAGCATTAATTGGTATGGGCGAACTATCGAAACAACAACCTCAACAACACGATCCGCTTTTTCACGAGCTATACCTCTCAGAATGGAAAGACCATAGAACAGGGTTACAAGCATTATAACCATTCCGAAAAAATACCCTACCCATCCTGCTTTATTAGAGCTAGAGTTTGTTGGATTATCAATACTTCTAAAGTCCACATTCAAAGGCTGTTTTAGTTGACGAAATTCATCAATACTAAGGTCAGAAAACTCTGAGATTAAAACCTCCTCTACCCTTCGTTCAAAGGTGTAACGGATGGAACCCTGAATATTATTTGACAGAAAATCTCTGTGAAAGACAAAGACTTTTTTATTGTTCAATACCTTTTCGTTTACTTCAAGCAAAACGTCATATTCCTGATAGCGTTTACCTATTTTAAATTCTTCAATTTCCAGGTAATCAGAAACAAAAGAATAATTCACGTTAGAAGCGTCCTTAGAAGAAATCACACCTTGAAGTATATTGCCTGGATCCGCGATTAAAACATGTACATTTTTTTTACCTTCATCAGCTGCTTTCACTAAAAAATAAACCATTGACAAAATCATCGTAGGTACAAGAAATAGCATTACGATAAAAGAGCGGTTTAGAATCCTTTGCTTTACCTCCTTGATAGCTATAAGTAAGACTGCACTCATATTTCAGTAGTATTAGCAATTAACTTTAAGAATACCTCTTCCATATTAATTGGTGCTCTTTGAATGGATTCAATAGATACATGGCCTTTAAGATTGTTGATGAGGTCATCAACAGACTTAGCTCCACGCTTTAAAAGATGAGCTTCAACAACCCCGTCAGAACGCTCCGTTTGTTCCAAAAGTTCAAAATCCGTCCATAAAGCATTCGCAAATCCAATACTTGTCCCCCTGTAAGCGACCATGAAATGCTTTCTTTCAAATTTATCTAACAAATCATTGATGGCATCGTTGGCAATCAATTGTCCTTTATTCACTAAAATAATATGCGAACAAATGTCTTGAACGCGCTGCATATTATGTGTGCTCAACAATATTGTTTTACCTGCATCCCTAAATTCAAAAAGCAATTGTTTAATCAAATCAATATTTACAGGATCAAATCCCGTAAAAGGCTCATCAAGGATTAAAAATTTCGGATCGTGGACGACAGCCACAGCAAATTGAACTTTTTGTGCCATCCCTTTTGATAAGGACTCTGTTTTTTTGTGCGACCATTCAGACATTTCCAGTCGCTCTATCCAGTATAAAGCACCTCGTTCGGCTTCCTCTGAGGTTAAACCTCGTAGTTTAGCAAAAAATAAAAGCTGTTGCTTTACTGATAACTCTTTATACAAGCCTCTTTCTTCAGGTAGATAACCAATTTCTTTGAGATGATTTTCTTTGAGAAGTTGCCCTTCAAATTTAATAAATCCGTCATCAGGAATAATCATAAGATTCATTAAACGAATTAGCGTTGTCTTGCCAGCACCATTAGGACCGAGCAATCCTGTAATTGTTCCTTTTTTAATGTTAAAAGAAACATTACTCAAAGCTACTTTAGGTCGAAATGACTTTGAAACATGTGCAATCTCAATCATACTAATGTAAATCTAAAAAAAGTTAAGGATTATGGTCTTATTACCTCAGATAATCTTTTAGCGTGGTCCAGCCATAAATTCTTTTAAAGAGAAATATTAATCCAATTAAAAAAAGTAAGGTTGTTAAAAACATGGCAAAAGTAAATTCAGGATCGGCATAATCGACAAATAAAGCCTCTGTTTGAAATACTTGCCAATCACTTGAAATCATCAATGCCGCAAAAATATTATTTGCAGCATGGAATCCCATTGAAAGCTCAAGTCCATTATCAAATAAAGTCAATAAACCCAAAAATAAGCCGAGTAATACATAATGTGAAAGCACATGAACACCAATTGTTTCAATTTCCGGATTCCCCATGTGAATGAGCCCAAAAAAGAATCCAGATAAAACAACGGCTTGAATATTTGAACCTAATCTTCGCTTAATTCCTTGAAGTAAATAACCCCTAAATAATAACTCTTCTATCGTTGTTTGAATAGGAATCATTATGCATGCAATTAATAATAATGGAAGAAAGGTATCCCATTCAAAACTCCATACAATATCATCTGAAAAATAAACTTGAACAGCGGAAATGATAGATAGTAAAAAAAATACAATTACGAAGCTTGTGCAAATCCGCATCCAATCCAACCGTTCGCGTCCTGTAAAAACGGAAAGAACTGGTCTTTTATGAATCCATTTAATGGCCACAAGGAAGATTACAAAAGAGAGCGTAAATGGCAGAAGCATCCAAAATAACACACGATTAGAACCCAATACTTGAATGTATTGAGAGGTGCCTGCGGCCTTAGATACAGCTAAATCTTGTGCGTATTCATAATCGAATAACAAACCGCTTCCACCCAAAAAATATACGATAAGTACAAGAGCAACAGTAGCGACCACCATTGGAATGGTTACTGGATACTTTTTACTTGAATCTATGAACTGAATCATGAGAACATATCTCTCATCTGCTTGAAGAACCCTTTGTCTTTGTCCCCTGCTTTTGGTTGAAAATTTTCTGATTTTTTCAATTTCTCAATAATTGACTTTTCGTCTTTTGATATTTTAGTTGGTGTCCAAACATTAATGTGCGCAAATAAATCTCCCGAACCATACCCCTGAA
>JAKMFD010000125.1 GCA_022425625.1 Crocinitomicaceae bacterium
CGTAGCTACAGCTTGTCATCCAAATACGATTGAAGCATTGAGAGAATTGGGTTTTACAATTACCTGCGAAGACTTAAGCAGCGAAAACCCTAATTACAATGTGTTTTATGCTGAAAACGATTTTATAAATTGTTATTCAAAAGCAAATACAGACAATGTCTTGCCACAAAGTGATTTTATTGCCATAATGACCTGTTCTGATTCGGATGATAATTGTCCATTGGTTCCAGGAGCCAAAAAACGATTTTCAACAACTTATGACGATCCTAAAGAGTTTGATGATTCTGCGAACCCTATCGAACATTATAAAGAAAGAAGCTTACAGATTGCCCACGAGGCACTTTATACTTTTCAATATTTATCAAAGATTCGTGCTAAGAAATAGATTTAAAAAGATTCCAAAAAGTATTTACAGGTAGGGGAGCAGTAATAGAAATAGTCTCCTTAGTTGTAGGGTGATTAAAGTCTAGTTTTCTTGCATGCAGACATATAGAACCATCGTTGTTGGATCTTTTCGCACCATATTTTAAATCCCCTTTTATGCAGCATCCTATTTTAGAAAATTGAGTTCTGATTTGGTGGTGTCTTCCTGTTTCAAGCTTAACTTCTACAAGATGGTATCGTTCGGATGAGGATAATAATCGGTAGTTCAATATTGCCTCCTTTGCGCCTTTTGTATCCTTGGAGGTCACGTAGCTTTTATTCTGCTTCTCGTTTTTCTTCAGATAATTCACAAGCTTACCCTCGGAATTTGGCGGTTTGTTTTCTAAAATAGCCCAATAGATTTTGTTGGTTTCTTTATCTCTAAACTGCTTGTTCATGCGTTCCAAACCTTTACTGGTACGCGCAAATAAAATAACGCCGCTTGTTGGTCTATCTAAGCGATGAATGACCCCACAGAATACATTCCCTGGCTTGTTATATTTTTCTTTTAGGTAGGCCTTTATGGTATCAGGCATTGTAATGTCTCCAGTGCGGTCACCTTGTACAATTTCTGAAGATTTCTTGTTGAGAGCAATCAAATGATTGTCTTCATAGAGAATGCTACTTGGATGCATCTAAAGCAGATTTCGGCCCTTTCATTTTTTTGTTTTTCCAATAAGCTGTAGAGCTTAAAATTAAAAACACAAGAGCAGTGTACCATATCCAATTAGGAATGTCACTCAGTCCATCTCCCTGAGCATAAGAATGTAACCCGACAAGCACGAAGTTCACACCGAAAAACGTAAACAGTATGGCCGAATATCCCCAAAATGCCACTAGATTAAAGGTGAATTTACTCTTCAATCCTGGAATAAATCGAAGGTGAAGAATCACCGCATAGACCAAAACAGAAACCAATGCCCATGTCTCTTTTGGGTCCCATCCCCAATAACGCCCCCAAGATTCATTCGCCCAGATTCCTCCTAGAAAGGTCCCGATGGTAAGCATAAATAACCCTATGGTCATCGTCATTTCCGAGACATAAGTAAGCTCGTTGATATTTCTTTTTATCAGGTTTTTATTGCTGTTTGTTTGAGTGATGTATAAGATGAGGTTCAGCAAGCCTAAAATACAGGCAAGCCCCAAAAAGCCATAGCTCCCTGTGATAACCGCAACATGAATCATCAGCCAATAGGATTTCAGTACGGGCTGAAGTGGTGTGATTTCAGGATCTAAAAGATTCATTTCTGTAACAAAAATCATCAAAGCTGCAAGGACTGCTGTCCCTGCAATGACTACAGCATTTTTCCGTGAAAAGAAAAATCCGGCGAGCATGCTCACCCAGGCAATAAATATAACGGCTTCGTATCCGTTACTCCATGGCGCATGGCCGGAAATAAGCCATCGCATTGCTAATCCAGAGGCATGAAATAGAAAGAATCCAATCAAGCCTACAAATAATAACTTTCTAATAATGTCAAATATCTTGATGTGTTTGTTCAAGAAAACTTGAATGAAAAATAAAATCAACATTAAAAGCCCAATAAGTGCATATCCTCTGTAAGTACGTTTAAAAACATCAAGGTTATTATAGGCGATTTCTAGTTCTACGATTTGTTCAGAGGGAACAATGTTTTTGGCAACTTTTCTTTGTATTGACTTTAGCTTACTAAGGTTTGTCTCGGCATTTTTACTATCCTCTTCATAAATGGATTGAAAATAATTTAAAGCGGCGATTACACCAATGGAATCTGAAGATTGTCTTATACCCATGTTTAGCGGCGAAGACCATGTATTGTTGGGATCTTTTGATATCGGAATTAACTTCATATATTCCCATGAAATGATACTATATGTCACTTGGAACCGCTCTTTGAATTTGATTATTTTTTTATCAAATTCATCTCTTTTTGATTCTAGTTTTTGAAAACTTTGGGCATACGATTTTTCCCATTTGAAATTACCGGTTGAATCTAGTATAGATTGATAGGAAACATATTTTTCTAGCTTGAGTCTTTTTTGAAGTGCGCGGTCAACATAAATCATTTTTTGATTCATCCAATAAGCAGGATACATATGCATACTTACTATTGTTTGAACTGCATTGTATGTTTTTTTATTTGTTTCATACACTTTATCTCTATGTATTTTTCTGAGTAGCTGGTCGCAAAGGGTATGGGCAGGAATGATTCTACCTTCAAAACTTTGAACAAGTAGTGTTGAAAAACTTTTGGCTGAGGTTTCATTGAGTATTTTGTATGATTCTCCATTTACAATAGATTTTTCACTGGACGATTCTTTCGAAATTTCATGCGAATCGTGATCGTGACCTGAGTGGTCATAATGTTCTTGTGCTCTCAGAGCTGGGCTGAATGAAGCTATTATCACGGCAGCTATTATCACGCCTAATTTCTTCGTTTTTAACTTCTTTAGTTTTGTGTTCAAGGATTTGAATCTACCCGATGGCGCAACGATAGAGAGTATCATTCCAATCGCCATTAATAGATATCCTAAATAGGTAATATTTGTACCCCATTTGTCATAATTTACACTTAAAACAGTACCTTCTTCGTTCTCGGGTGTTTTTGGGTCATCTAAGGTGTAGCTCGATTGGAAAAAACGATACCCTTCATAATCCATAACATGGTTCATGAATATACGCTTGTTCCAATTTTTATTCTTTTTTTCATCAATCAAAGTTACTTCACTTGCAAAAGAGGATGGTGATTCTGAACCGGGGTATTTATCGAGCTGAAAGTCCCGACAATGTATTTTGTAAGGTATTGGTTTTCGGATCGCCCCGTACTCTAATTGTAATCGTAAATTATTCAGCTTAAAGGTATTTGGCACCGGCACAGCACCCATCCCACCTTTTAATTGAACTTGAACTGGAGAGGTATTTTTTGAACGTAAATCACTTACTTCGACAGTCAGGTAATCAGCACCTTTGTTTTTATTGCCAGAATGAATCAATTCTTTTTTGGCATGGTCAAAAATATTCTTTACCACAAATTGACTATTTCCTACTTGATACAGTGTTGTCTTTTTCAATTCAGACCAACTACCTTCTTGGTAAATAATATAGAGAGAATCGGGTGGGTTTTGACCCGTTTGTCGTGCTTTCCTCATTTCACTCATCGCCAAGGAGCGCATCGGAACAGCCGAGCTTATTTTTAAACCAGAAACACCTTCTTTGATTTGTATACCCATCTCAATATCATCCTCTCCGTATATGAGCGGCACTCCACCTACCATTAAAGATTCTTTTTCTCCAATGTAGTTCGACTCCATACCTTCAGTGACGATGTCCAAAACCTTTGATTTAAATTTCTTATCAATTTTGAACGAATCAATACATTTGGATTTAAAGTCTACATAATCGATTTTGATATCGTGGTTAGGCAGTTCAATTGAAGTACTAAAGTCATTGCCGAAATCGTGAGTATATTCTGAAAGGAATTTTTTGACTCCCCTAATTTCTGTTGTATTTGTAGCCGTATCTGTAACTTTTATAAGAATATGGGGGTCCGATGTGTAAATGAAATCAGAGGTTTTGCCTTCTCCAATAACCATGATTCCTTCAAAACTCACAAACCTAGTCACAGCCGACCCTAGAAGGATAATCAGAAAAGAAAGATGAAATGAAAGTACGGCGATCTTTTCGCGCTGAAACATTTTATACCGATAAATGTTAGCGATAAGATTTAGACCAAGGAAAAGTAAAAGAATTTCAAACCACGTCGCATTATAAATTAAGATTTTTGCTGCTTGAATACCGTGAGATGATTCAATAAATGTAGCAAGACCAATCGCTGATAAAAAAGCAAACAACCCTAAGGTCATTGCTTTCATAGAAAAAAGCGCATCGATTAGTTTATTCAGTTTTTTTAGCATCGTTTGCAAAAATAAGCAACTCTACAAGATACCGCCTAATAAGACAAACGTTTTTTTGAATAAGGTAATGCGAATTTCACCCCAATAGATTAAGATAATTTATAGTTTACGCACCAACGGTATCAGCACTCCAACCGTAAATTGCCGGATTTTTACCTCCCATTGGTCTGAGATAAGCAGAAAGCTGTCCTCTATGGTGAATAATGTCATTTAGAAAGAACCACATCATTTGAAATCTAGGCATAGATCCAAATGGGTTGCCGCCAACAGACAAGAATACCATTTCATTATCCCATTTTTCTGCGTCAAAATTGCTTAAGATGTTTGATGCCTCCGTCCAAAGACGCTCTGTTTTTGAGGCCAATTCATCAGGTGATGAAAAAGGAAATGAAAGCCTTTCATCGCATGTGTCATTTTGTAAAATGATGCCAAAATCAAAGACATGAGCCGCAATGTGCTCTGCAATCTCATAAGCGGTTCTATTAATGGGATGAGGAGTATATTCTAACTGGTCAGCAGGTATCGCGCGAATGGTATCTAATGTTGCTTTCATTTCACTACTGAAACAGGCTTTAAAAAATTCTAGGTTCGTCATATGGATTTTATTTAGAGTGTAAATTTAACACAAAGTAAATGTTGTGTTTTTGATAAACTAATGTCTTTATGGTGATCTAAGTTAAAATTGGTAGGTGATGCTACGTAGAACTACGTAGTCCCAGAAACATAGTCTGTTGGCTACTTTGAAATATTTTTTAAACCGTTTGCTTTGCTTAACTTTGGGAGGCTATTTAAATCTAAAAGATATGTATGGACTAGTTAACAAGGCAATTAAAGACTTAGTTGTCGAAAATCATGGTACGGACACTTGGACAAGAATTTGTGATGAAGCAGGTTTTGAGGAGTCTGACTTTATTTCAATGAGTCCGTATCCAGATAAATTGACTTATGATTTGGTAGGAGCTGCGAGTAAGGTTTTAAAAACCGATGCCAACTCAATTTTGGAGGCGTTTGGTGAATATTGGATACTTTACACGGCAGACCAAGGATACGGAGACCTTTTAGACCTTTCAGGTTCTTCATTTGTTGAGTTTCTTGGTAACCTAGATATGTTGCATTTGCGCATCAATAATATGATGCCAGAGCTTAAAGCACCTCTTTTTTCAACCCAAAACGAAACTGAAAACTCTGTTGAGCTTTTGTATAAGTCTCATCGACAAGGATTAGTTCCAATGCTAAAAGGTCTTATAAGAGGATTGGGTAAACGTTTTGATATGATTGTGGCTATCGAGGAGGTGGCCTCTGAATCTTCCGAAGAAAAAGGTCTTTGCTTTAAAATCACTTGGTAAGTGAAATCTTAATTCTATTCAAAGTTTTGATTACAATTTCTTTTCCACATTATATTAGCCAAGAGGCTAAGTTTGAAATCGAGAAGGTTTTAAGTTTAACTGAACAACTTTGTGGAGTATCAAAAGTATATTTTAGATATCTAACAGGCGATGATATTATTCTCCTAACGAATGACAAGTCTGCCACTGATCAATTTGATGAACTTCATGAAAAAGTAATAGGTCAAGGCCAACAAAATGGCATAAACAATTCAAAAGGAAAATTAAAGTCGTTTTTAAGTTTTCCCATTCGAGATGTAAATGGAACGATTAAAGGTTCTTTGGGTATTGCTGATGAAAAGGCTGTAAGCTTAAACAATTTTCAGTCAGAAACCATAAAAATTTATATCGCTAAGCTTGGGAGGCTGCTATCCTCGTCGCCTCTAATAGGGTCGTCACCCTCACTGTTGTTAAATGAATGTGCGCCATACTATTTTATTCTAAATACCAAATTTGAGGTTCTTGAAATCGGAGTAAATTTTAGAAAGTCCACTCCACAAATAAAGGTAGGGGATAGTATTTTTAAATACTTCATGGTTGACCGTAAAGAATGTTTGGAAGATTTAAATATTGGCGATGCTTGGTTTCGTAAAATGCATTTTCTTGACATTATAGGGGGTAAGCAGCGTTTCAAGTTTACGTTGAGACAAATAGGAGGCTATAATTATCTATGGGCTTCACCTATTATAAACTCAAAATTTGCTTTAAAAAATTACAAGGTTACCGTAAAGGATTTTCCATTACACGATACGATTGCAGAGTTCCTTTTTTTAGAACAAACCTCTAGGAAAAGCCTTGAAGAGTCTCAGGCAATTACTCAAAACATTCTTCTAAAAAACAAAGAAATTATTCGTATTCAAAAGGAAAATGAGGCCATTTCTAAATTTCCTGAAGAAAATCCGAATCCAATACTAAGGCTTGATCTCAACTTGAATCTAATTTATTCCAATGACAATTCAAAGAAATCTTTTCTTGACGATATTGGGATTGTAAAAGATCAGCTGAAAAATGAAAAATTTCAGAAAATATTAAGTGACGTGATTTCTATCAGAAAGCCGCTTCATCATGTTTTTTTCGAAGCCAAGTCTCGCTACTACTCGGTGAATATTGCATTGATATTTGAGATGGGATATTTGAATATATATGCTCATGATATAACGGAGTTCAGAGATCGGAATACAAATAATGAAAGAGCTTTGAACGAGTTGAATAATCAACTTGAATCTCAACGTGAATTTTATGAATTTATTTTGAATAATTTACCTGCAGATGTCGCTGTTTTTGATATAAATCATAATTACATGTTTATCAACCCACAAGGGATTAAGGATGAAAAGACCAGGTCATTTATGATTGGAAAAAACGATTATGATTATTGTCGTTTAAAGGGCATTTCAACCAAAATGGCAGATGAACGCAGAAATCTTTTTAATCGTGTCCTTAAATCAAAGAAAAGAGAGATATGGGTTGATGATCTGATTGATAAAAATGGCGATCGAAATGTGATTCATCGAACTATAGGACCTTTATTTGACGAAAATGGCGATATACGTTTGGTAATAGGATATGGAACGGAGATAACTCAGCGAGTTTTAGCAGAAGAAGAAAACGTGAAGCTATCTCTTGTCGCCAAAAATACAAACAATGGTGTACTCATGCTAAATACGGACATGGAGATTACTTGGGCCAATCAGGCCATGATAGAACGTTCCGGATACACCTTGAGTGAGATGCTTGGTAAAAACCCAAGAGAATTTATTTCAAAGGAAAAGAATTCTGCGGCGCATAAAAAACTTAAAGAGGCCATTGAAAAGAAGCAAAATGTTGAGTTAGAGATGCAACATACGGATAAAGGAGGGTTGAATTATTATGTTTCACTGAATCTCCAGCCATTGTTTGATGCTGATAACTTTCATACGGGATTTATGATGGTCGAGTTCGATATCACCGAACGCCTGAAAAATCAAGAGACGATTCAGAATTTAAATGTAAATCTAGAAAGATTAGTACAAGAGAAAACAGCGAAAAATATGGAGCTGGCTTCATCACTTCGTGACCAGGAGAAAATGGTAACAATTGGGGAGTTGGCCTCTGGTGTAGCTCACGACTTAAATACGCCACTAGGAGCAATAAAAAGTGGTACTGAAAATGTGAGCTATACCTTAGATGTGCTGTTTAAAAACATTATCCCAAAATGTGCGCCTGATGAAATTGAATACGCTTTTAATAGAGTGAATAATTCCTCTTTTGAGTTGTTTACAGGTGGTGTTCAAATGCGAAGAGAACAGCAGGAATTACTCACCTATCTGAAAAATCAAAAAGTAGATTTTTCGGACGAAAAAATTAATAATATTGCATCTCTTATGGTTAAAGCACGTATGCTTATTGACAATAAGAAGGAGCTTCAATTTATTTTAAATTCAGCTGATCCTATATTGTTTTTAGACTTGATTTATCATGTCAGACTCGTTTTCTCTTTTGTTCAGACTATTTCAACCTCAGGCGATCGAGCATCTGAGGTTATTCAGAACCTGCGATTATTTATTCGTGAAAAGAGAAATATAAAATCCGGTGTTGTTAATATTAAAAACAATATACGAACTGTACTGAATATTTTTAGTCATAAAATTGAAAATATAGTTGACTTAACTTTTGAGGTTGACCCGTCAATTAATGTTAAAGGATACGATGTTCGATTGTTTCAATTGTGGTCAAACCTAATCAAAAATGCATTGGAAAGTATGGAGGATCAAAAAGGTTTGAAAACGTTAAAGCTGTATTCTAAGACAACGCGAGATAATTACTGGATAACAGTTGAGAATAATGGGCCTCCGATTTCTGAAGAAAATCAATTAAAGATTTTTAATAAATTTTTTACGACTAAAGGCAAGAAAAAAGGTTCTGGTTTAGGATTAAATATTGTTAAAAATGTTCTTGAAGAGCATCAAGGAAAAATTTCTCTAGAGTCAGAAAAGGATATAACAAAGTTTATAATCAAATTTAAAAGAGATAAATGAGTCAATTTAAAAACGCCATAATATGTATTGATGACGATCCTATGATTCTCCAGGTTTTGGGGTTTCAAATGGAAAAGTTTTTGAATGACTCCGATACGATTATTGAACTATACACAGAACCCGCTAAGGCGCTTCTTGACATAAAGGAGTTTGTCTTTGCGGATGTAGAAATTCTTTTTGTGATTGTTGACTATCAGATGCCTCATATTTCAGGTGCTAAATTTATAAGAGCATTAAAGGAAACGCATCCAGCCATACCATGTATCATGTTGTCAGGGCAGGCAAATTCTTCACAAATAGAAGCTTTAGAAAGTGATGGTCTTTTAGAGGCTTTTTTGCAAAAACCATGGGAAGAATCAAAATTGAAAAAAAGCATAGAATTACTCAAGAATAAGCGACTATGATTACTAGAAAGAAATTAATATTACTGTATTTTGTTTGCTTTTCATTTTTTGTGGTTGCACAAAACTTCTTAGACGAAGAAACCCGAGAAATAGATCGTTATAACGCTATAATAACGAATCCGAATAGTTCAGATACGGCAATTGCAAACTCCTATTTAGAATTGTCTTCTATTCTGTATGTCTCCAATATAGATACAATGATCCCCCTATGTAATAAGGTCATTGAGATTGTTGGGCCGAAGCTTGCACAAGCACCCTCAGAAAAAGAAAGAATAGAGTTATTAAATCTTTATTCTGGTGCCTTGAATAATATTGCTGTTGTTTATATGACGAACGGAGCGATTGATAAATGTTTAGACTATTTGGAGCAAAGTCTTGTAATCGTTCAAAAAACAGGAGATAAATATCAAATTGCTACAGCTCTAAATAATATTGGTTACATTCTAAATGATCAAGGAAACATTACGAAAGCCTTAGATTATTACCATCAGAGTTTAGATATTTCAAAGGAAATAGATGATAAAACAGGTGTTGCCACGCTACTTAATAATATAGCGTCAATTTATAAAGAGCAAAATGACTTACACAGGGCCTTAGATTATTATCAAAGAAGCTTGCCTATGCTTCAATCAGAAAACAAACAACAAAGTATTTCAGGTGTGTACAACAGTATTGGTTCAGTGCTAGAAAAGCAAGGGAATAAAAATCTTGCCAAGCAGTATTATTTGAAATCTCTTGACATAGCAAAGGAAATTCAGGATAAAAAGGGCTTGTCTAATTGTTACAGCTCATTGGCAGGATTATATATGAATGATAATCTTGACAGCTCACTAATTTACCATAACAAAAGTTTAGCGCTCAGAAGAACAATAAATTTTAAAGATGGTATTGCAATTTCCACGATTAATATTGCCCAGATTCAATTCAAAAGAAACAAAATGGCTAAAGCTAAGCTCTATGCATTAGAGAGTCTTCAAATTTCGAAGGAAATAGGTTATCCACGTAATATAAAGAAAGCAGCGAAGCTGCTTAGTGAAATTTATGAGCAGGAAAATAATACTGGAGCGGCGCTTGAAATGATAAAACTTCATATTCAGATGAAAGATAGTTTGGACGCCATACAAAATCAAAAAGCGATAGTTGAGCGACAAGCGGAATACGAGTATGACATTAAGAAAAAACAAATCGATCTTGAACATAAATTAGAAATAGCGTTAAAAGACGAAAAAATAAAAAGTAACGAGGCTTTTAATTATTTATTAATTACGCTTCTCTCTTTTATCTTCATATTACTGATTGTTATTATTGGGCGATTTAGGCAAATAAATGGATTGAAGTCGAGATTAGTTATAAAGAATATTGAAAACGAAAAACTTGTGGTTAATCTCGAGAGTCTCGTTGAAAAAAGAACGCTCAACCTCAAGGAATCTTTAGAAGTTATTGAAGATAAGGAAAAGATTTACAAAGATTTATTAGATAAGTCTTCTGAAATGATTCAAACGCTAGATGTTAATGGACGGATTACATATGTCAACGAAGCGTGGTTGCAGAACATGTCTTTTAAAGGAATGGAAGAGGTAAAAGGCAGGTTGATTTCTGACTTTTTTACAAATGATACACTTGAAGAGTTTCAGGTCATTATGCCACAGCTTATGGAAGGCACCTCGGTAGAAAATCTAGGCTGTGATTTTATGACAAATAAGGAATCAACAATCACTCTTAAAGGTCGAGCTAGACCCATTTTAAAAGAAGGTAGTTTTGATGGTTCTCAAGCTTTTTTCTTTAATGTAACGGCCGCTGAAAAGGCAAAGCGCGAGATGGACCAGATGGCGAGCTTTAAGCAAATCATGTTGAATATTACTACAGAATACATTAATGCTCCAATGTCTAAAATAGATAATGTAATTAATACTTCCCTTCGTGAAATCGCACAATTTTCGTCAGCGGATCGGGCTTATGTTTTTAAGTATGATTTTGAAAATGAAATCTGTTCCATTACTCATGAATGGGTCGCAGAGGGAGTTGTTTCCCAATTAGATGAGTTGCAAGCAATGCCCTTTTCGAAGGTTCCTTTATCTCTGAGTAAACATAAAAAGGGAGAGCTTGTTGAGTTTTCAAATACTGCATTGATTGAAGATGAAAGGATTCGAAAAGTTCTTATGGATGAAGGGACCCAAAGTATGATTTCTATTCCAATGATGCAAGACAATAAGGCCATTGGATTTGTTGGCTTTGATATCATGAAAACAAAACGTGAATTTAATGAGGATGAAAAGAATTTATTGCGCATATATTCTCAGATGCTGTTGAATGTTTTTAACAGGATTTCCTATATCGAAGAGCTTCAAAACACTAAAGATGAATTGGCTTCAATTAATCGATCATTAGAGAAAAAGGTCATGGAGAATACCAAGAAAAACACGGATTTATCTCGTTCTATACTGGAACAAGAGAAATTGGTGACAATTGGTGAAATATCAGCTGGTATCGCTCATGACTTAAATACGCCATTAGGAACAATTAGAGTGGGTGCAGATAATATTAATTTCATTTTGAATAGTCTATTTAACGGAACTATTTCTGACTTTACGAAAGAGGAATTGTCTCATATTGTAAATCACGTTGAAAGGAATAAAATTGAGATGTATGTCGGTGGCCTTCAAATGCGAAAAGAGAAAGCTAAAATGATAGATTATCTTAACAATACGATTGATGGTGAGGTTCCTGATTCACTCAATGAGATATGCGACTTATTGGTTAAATGTAGATTTAATATCACTCAAGAAGATGAGATATCAATGATTCTTTCAAAACCTTTTGCCAAAGAATACCTCCAAATAATGAATCAGCTTCAAATGGCCATGGCTCAGCTAGAAACCATTAGAAAATCAAGCGATAAGGCTGTTCGTGTTGTTCAAGACATGCGTGCTTTCATAAAAGGTGAAAGTGCAGTAGAGCAGAAGAAAATTAATCTTCGAGATAATATTTCAACGGTACTAGGGGTATTCAATTATGAGATTAGTCTTCACGTTAATCTTGTGTTCGAAGTGGATCCTTCCATTGAATTGATGGGCTATGATATCAAATTGTTTCAGCTATGGTCAAATATTGTTAAAAATGGATTAGAAGCCATGGCGGACCAGAAAGAAAAATTCCTTGGTATTTCCGCTGAAAAAAACGATAAGCAGCTTCAGGTCATCTTTGAAAATAACGGACCTATGATTCCACCGGAAATTGCTGAAAACATTTTTCAAAAATTTTATACCACCAAGGGTAAGAAAAGTGGATCAGGATTGGGTTTGAGTATTGTTAAAAATGTGCTTAAAGAGCACAAAGCGGATATTATTGTTGAGTCAGACGAATCACGGACAAAATTTATAATTACTTTTGAATTATGAGTGAATTGAGATATGCTGTTGTATGTGTTGATGATGACCCATACATCCTACAAATGTTGGGTTTTCAGCTGTCGAAAATAATGGATCAATCCTTCACGCTTATTGAGTATTTTACGGATCCAGACCAAGCTTTAGAGAATATTGATTTGCTTATTGATGAGCAGATAGATATCATGTTCGTTATGGTCGATTATCAGATGCCGACGATGACCGGTGCTGAACTGATTCGAAAGCTTAAACATAAGCATCAAAATTTAAAATGTGTGATGCTTTCAGGTCAAGCCAATAAATCCTCCGTAGATACATTAAAAAATGAAAATCTACTTGAAGAATTCATTGAAAAGCCATGGGATGAAGATGAGCTTTTTAATACCCTACGCCCTTTAATTACAATACCAAAATAAATTTAATGAAAACAATACTTATTCTTGGCGCGGGGCTTTCTGCTTCTTCCATGATTAGATATCTTTTAAACGCTTCCGAACAAGAAGGTTGGTCTTTGAGAATTGTTGATAGAGATTTAAAACGTGTTGAAAAGCTCGTTCAAGGATTTTCTGAAGCAACGGCTCTTTCTTTTAATGCTTTGGATCGCGATGAACGTATTGGAGAAATTGAAAATTCAGACCTTGTAATTTCTATGCTTCCTGCACGATTTCATGTTGAAATAGCACAAGATTGTATAGCGCTTAAAAAAAATCTCATTACCCCTTCATACATTTCAGAAGAAATGAGAGACTTGGATCAGGATGCAAAAGATGCAGGGATTGTTATAATGAATGAGATTGGTGTGGATCCAGGAATTGACCATATGAGCGCCATGAAGATCATTGATCACATTAAAGATATCAATGGTAAGCTGAATAGCTTTAAATCATTTTGTGGTGGTCTGGTGGCAGAAGAGTACGATGATAATCCATGGCGTTATAAATTCACTTGGAACCCCAGAAATGTTGTTCTTGCGGGAAAAGGCGGGACTGCAATGTTTCTTGACAACCATCAGTTTAAATATATTCCTTACAATAGATTGTTTGATCGATTAGACAGAATTACAATTGAGGGACATGGTAAATTTGTAGGGTATCCAAACAGAGATTCTTTATCATATAAAGATACTTATGGTTTAGATGGTATTGCGACATTGTATAGAGGGACTTTAAGAAGACCAAATTTTTGTAAAGGATTTAATGTTTTTATAGAATTGGGAATGACAGATGATTCCTTCCCTATGACAAATGCGGAAGCATTGACGCCAAGGGATTTCTTAAACGCATTTCTGCCTTATATTCCAAATTTATCTGTAGAACAGAAGTTTAAGTATTTTTTGAGGGAAGATAGAATGTATCTATATGATCAATTTGAATGGATGGGCGTATTTGGATCAGACAAGGATTTTGGATTTAAAGACGCGACACCAGCTCAACTTTTAGAAAAGCTTATGGTACGTAAGATGTCGTTGTCAGAAGATGATAAGGATATGCTTGTGATGTATCATGAGTTTGAGTTTGAGCATGAAGGAAAGGCGAAAAAAATAATATCATCAATGATTAATATTGGAGAAGATCAAACGTACACCGCAATGGCAAATACTGTTGGTTTGCCTCTAGCAATTGCCGCCAAAATGATTCTGAATGATCAAATTGGAATAAAAGGTGTTACCTTGCCAATCAACAAAGAAATTTATGAACCTATCCTTGCTGAATTGAGTGAACATGGAATCGTGTTCAATGAGCAAGAACAAGAAATTGAAGAATATGTCTAAGCCTCAGGATGAAAAACAAATGAATATAGAATTGTCTGAAGAAACATCTTTGGGTGTTTATTCAAATCTAGCAGTTATTACCCATTCTCCATCTGAGGTTGTTTGTGACTTTATCCAAGTTATGCCAGGTATGCCAAAAGGGAAAGTGAGGTCTAGAGTGATAATGAACCCTCAAAATGCAAAACGCTTTTTAAAAGCTCTTCAAGACAACATGAAGAAATATGAGGAGAATTTTGGAGCTATTGATGAACCTAAAAGTGAGGTTCCTCCAATGAACTTTGGTACTCCAAATACAATGGCTTAGTTACCTATATGCTCGCCGTATGTATTCCTGTTTACAATCAAGACGTATCTGTTTTAATAGATGCATTGTTCAAGCAAGTGCAATTACAAGAGGAACAGGTTTCTATTGTTATAATTGATGATGCTTCTTCGGAAAAATACATGGCTCAATATGCTGCACTACCTGAAACAGTAAAAGTCGTAAAGCTCAAAGAGAATATCGGAAGGTCTAAAATTAGAAATGCATTCTTGTTGCATACAAATGAGCCTTATCTGCTTTTTTTAGATTGCGATTCTATGTTAATAGGAGACAATTTCATTAGCGATTACATAGTAAATCTAAAGGTAAACAAGCCGCTCGTTTTATTTGGCGCGAGCGAATATCAAAAAGAGACACCACGAATATACTACCGTCTTCGATGGAAGTACGGTAGAAAAGTTGAAAGTAAAAACTATAATGAACGTTTGCTTCATCCTCATCTAACTTTTAAAACCAATAATTTTTTAATTGAAAGACAAACTTTTAAAGCCCATCCCTTTAATGAAAAAATAAGTGGTTATGGTCACGAGGATACGCTTTTTGGATTTGAATTGGAAAAGAACAACGTTTTTATAGCGCATATCGATAATCCTGTTTTAAATGCGCACCTTGATACGAATACACAGTTTTTAAATAAAACGGATGAAGCTTTGGATAATCTAATTTTGATATGGGATCTTTCAGGACAGAACAATGAACTTTTAGCCCGTTTAAAGCTGCTTCAGGTCTATTTTAAGTATAGGGACTCAAAGCGTTTGAGATGGGTGCTGAAAAGCCTTACAAAACCATCAAGGTTTTTTCTTGAGATAGGTTTTGCAAACATGACGCTTTTTTCTTTTTACAAGCTTTGTTATTTGGCTTCTATTCCCGCTCCGAAGACATTATAACTGCTATAAGTTTTTCCTTTTCTTTTTGCCAGTTTTCTTCTTGTGCAGCGATCAAACAATTACTTCTGTGTCTGCGTTGTCTCGCTTTGTCAGATTTATAAGCATTTATTGCTTCCGCAATTTCCTCAGGTTGAGTCGTTTTAATGAACGATCCAATGTCATATTGGGTTATAATTTTAGTTATTTCCTTTAAATCTGAGCTAAGTATGGGGATGCCTGCGTGCATGTAATCAAAGAGTTTATTAGGAAGCGCTAGTCCTTGGTTTAGGCTTGTGTTTTTATCTAGTAAAAGACCTAAGTCAGCACCTCTTGTTACACGCATGAGTTCATTGTATGGCATTCTTGGAATAAATTTCACTTTCGATTGCATCTGCCTTTCCAATACCATTCTTTTGGCAAATGGGATTACATCTCCATTTCCAACAAGCAAAAGCACACAGTCTTTGCAATATTTCAATGCCATTATGGCCTCTTCTATTCCTCTATCTTTGTTCAGGCCAGAACCTTGAATGATTAAAACGAAGTCTTTTTCATTTATGCCGAGTTCCAATCTGCTTAATATTTTATCTTCTTGCTCCTTAAGTAAAGGTACGTTGCGCACGTAATGAACAGTTTTATTATATTTCTTCTCGTAAATTCTGGCGATGGATTCATTTACCGTTAAAATATTCTTGAGCTTGGGAAAAAAGAATTTTTCGATATTCAGCCATACCTTTTGTATTCTTGGTCGAGATGTTAGCTCAGGAACTTCCGTAAATAGCTCGTGTGTGTCATAAATTAGACGACTCGTTTTAAGTTTTGATACCAGAAAACAGGGAGCTAATGTGTCTAGATCATTGGCATAAATCAAATCACTTTTTTTAAGCAAGAGAAAAAGAAACAATCGAACATTGAGAAAAACATAAAACAAAGGACCCTTTTCAAAAGGTAAACTTAACCTATATGTTTTGTATGACCTGTTATCCATTTTGGGACTGTCATTTTTTTTTCTACCAACAAGTATTACTTCGTAATTTTGCTCCTGCAGTACAGCGCATGTTTTGGCAACACGATTATCTGTCAGAAGGTCGTTAGAAACACAAACAATAGCTTTTCTTTTGTTTTTCATTACTAGATTGGCAATGTATTTAATTAAACTTTTTTCTCAAAAGAAAAACTTGATTAAAATTATTCTTAAAAAAGTTTGTGATAAAAAAAAGTTTCATACATTTGCAGTCCCAAAATTAAACAATTTGGGAAAGAATACGTTCTTTTTTTTTGTGCACCAACAAAAATTGCCGATGTAGCTCAGTTGGCCAGAGCAGCTGATTTGTAATCAGCTGGTCGGGGGTTCGAATCCCTCCATCGGCTCGGATAATGTTGGGGAGATACTCAAGCGGCCAACGAGGACAGACTGTAAATCTGTTGGTTTTACCTTCGCAGGTTCGAATCCTGCTCTCCCCACAGAAAGAAATAAGCGGGAGTAGCTCAGTTGGTAGAGCGTCAGCCTTCCAAGCTGAATGTCGCGAGTTCGACCCTCGTCTCCCGCTCACTTTCAATTGAGCCGCCGGTGTAGCTCAGGGGTAGAGCGCTTCCTTGGTAAGGAAGAGGTCACGAGTTCAA
>JAKMFD010000152.1 GCA_022425625.1 Crocinitomicaceae bacterium
CAACTCGTTCAGCTGCTTTCTCGTTTTGTCAAGTTCACCGCAAAGAAGAAGTAAAAGATCTCCAGGTTTTGCACCACATTGGTCCAACCAAGCTTTACGTTCTTCCTCCGAATAGAATTTATCTACCGAAGATTTGCTCGTTCCATCGTCATTGTATTTTACATAAACCAACCCTCGGGCACCAATTTGAGGTCGTTTTACCCAATTGGTAAGTGCGTCAAGCTGTTTTCTAGAGTAGCCTGCGCAACCTTCAGCGTTAATAGCCAATACTGCATCCACGCTATCAAAAACAACAAAGCCATTCCCCTGCGCTTTTTCGGTAAGGTCATTGAATTCCATACCGAATCGAATATCGGGTTTGTCAGATCCGTATTTTTCCATGGCTTCAGCGTAGGTCATTCTCGGGAATTGTGCGTCAAGCTCAACACCTCTAACTTCTCTAAATAAATGCTGAATTAAACCTTCAAAGGTCTGCAATACATCTTCTTGCTCAACGAATGCCATCTCACAGTCAATCTGCGTGAATTCTGGCTGACGGTCAGCTCTTAAATCTTCGTCTCTAAAACACTTGACAATTTGGTAATAGCGGTCCATGCCCGAAACCATTAATAATTGTTTGAAGGTTTGAGGAGATTGTGGTAGTGCGTAAAACTCATTTGGGTTCATTCTGCTTGGCACGACAAAATCACGAGCACCTTCAGGTGTTGATTTGATCAAGACTGGTGTTTCAACATCCATAAAGTCTTGACCATCTAAATATTTTCTTGTCTCTAAGGAGACTTTATTTCTCAGGCGCAGCTTTTCTTGTACTGGATTTCTTCTTAAGTCTAAATAGCGATATTGCATACGCAATTCGTCACCACCGTCAGTCTTATCTTCAATCGTGAATGGCGGTGTTTTAGCATCGTTTAATATGTTAAGCTTTAAGACTTCTATTTCCACATCTCCTGTGGGCATATTCTTATTCTTACTGCTCCGTTCAATGACGGACCCTTCAATTTGAATTACAAATTCTCGTCCTAATCGGCGTGCTGTCTCACACAGCTTTTTATCAATCTCCATATTGAAGACAAGCTGGGTGATGCCATAACGATCTCTCAAATCTACAAAGGTCATTCCCCCTAGATCTCGTGAGCGCTGTACCCACCCTGATAAGGTGACCTTTGTGCCAATATGTTCATTTCGGAGTGCTCCGCATGTGTGTGTACGATACATAGTTCAAGTGTTGTAGCGGCAAAAATAAGAAACATATACCGCTTCTTACTTTTTGAATCTGTTTTTTGAGACAATTAATGGAAAAACAACAAATAATTTCAAGTACATTTGCACCAAATCTTATTTATTTAAAATATGGAAATTCAAAAAATATTAGCCACGTTTGGTATTGAGCAAACCAATAATGGTGCTTCAACTGGAAGCGAATGGATTCAAACAAAAGGTGAAAAAATAGATTCTTTTTCTCCAGTAGATGGGTCCTTAATAGCTTCAGTTACAGCAGCAGAGGAAGCCGATTACGAAAAGGTAATTGCTAAAGCTTCGGAAGCGTATAAAGTATGGAGAACAAAGCCGGCACCACTTAGAGGTGAGGTGATTCGTCAGCTTGCAGAAAAATTAAGAGAAGTAAAAGAGCCTTTAGGTCAGTTGGTTTCCTATGAAATGGGAAAATCACTACAAGAGGGTTTGGGTGAGGTTCAAGAAATGATTGATATCTGTGATTTTGCCGTTGGTCTTTCTCGACAGTTATATGGTTTAACTATGCACTCCGAACGTCCAGGACATAGAATGTACGAACAGTACCACCCAATTGGTATCGTAGGAATTATCTCTGCGTTTAACTTCCCAGTTGCGGTTTGGAATTGGAACACTGCACTTGCATGGGTTTGTGGAGATGTTTGCGTTTGGAAACCTTCTGAGAAAACGCCATTGACAGCATTGGCTTGTCAGCAAATCACAAAAGAAGTATTCGAAGCGAATGACGTTCCTGAAGGTGTTTCAGGTTTGGTCATTGGCGGTGCAGATATCGGAAAACTGATGTCGAATGACACCAGAGTTCCTTTGGTTTCTGCAACAGGTTCCACTCGTATGGGGAAATCTGTTAGCGCAGCAGTGGGTGCGAGATTAGGGAAGTCTTTATTGGAGCTTGGTGGAAACAATGCAATTATCATTACACCATCTGCAGATCTTAAAATGGTCGTTCCTGGTGCTGTATTTGGTGCCGTAGGAACTGCAGGACAGAGATGTACTTCAACACGAAGATTGATCATTCACGCGAGTATTTACGATAAAGTAAGAGACGCTTTGGTAAATGCCTACAAGCAATTGAGAATAGGTGATCCATTAGATCAAAACAACCACGTAGGTCCACTTATTGATAAAGACGCAGTTGATATGTACCTCAAAGCGATTGAAGCTGCCAAAGCAGAAGGTGGAAATGTCGTTGTTGAAGGTGGAGTACTAGAAGGCCCTGGTTATGAATCAGGATGTTATGTGAAGCCTGCAATTGTTGAGGCTGAAAATAGCTTTGCGATTGTACAACACGAAACATTTGCACCAATCTTATACTTAACAAAATATGATGGTACGGTTGAGGACGCGATTGCAATCCAAAACGATGTACCTCAAGGATTGTCTTCAGCAATTATGACAAGTGAGCTTAAGGATTCTGAAAAGTTCTTATCCTACGCTGGTTCTGATTGTGGAATTGCAAATGTAAACATCGGTACCTCTGGTGCTGAGATTGGCGGTGCATTTGGTGGTGAGAAAGAAACAGGTGGAGGACGTGAGTCTGGATCAGATGCTTGGAAAGTATACATGAGAAGACAAACGAATACCATTAATTATACCGACAGCCTACCATTGGCTCAAGGGATTAAGTTTGATTTATAGTCAAATTTAAAAGGCCCCGTGGCGCAACTGATACTTTTGGGTATGTAGTCGCTCCACTCGGCAAAAAGGCCCCGTGGCGCAACTGAATAGCGCATCAGATTTCGGCTCTGAGGGTTACAGGTTTGAATCCTGTCGGGGTCACGAGTAAAATAGCTGTATGTCAATAATAACAAGGCATACAGCTTTTTTGTTTCTTAAAAACTTACGAGAAAACGTACGATATAGACTAATTTTCTTCCATAAACAACGGAATTTCGTGTCCAGTAGGAAAGGACTCTACCCACTTGTAATGAGTCAATATTTGCTCAAGAGCTTCTTCTTTTGTTTGTGGCTTTCCGAATACATAAACTTGTAATGTCATTCTA
>JAKMFD010000154.1 GCA_022425625.1 Crocinitomicaceae bacterium
CATAAGCACCAACTACTTGCTGTAACGCAAGGCGCACAGATTTCCCAAGCTTATGTCCAGTGTTTTTTTTAATGTCAGCAATTAGATAACAAAGCACCTCTGTATCCGTATCGCTATTAAATTTGTACCCTTTAGATTCTAATTCCTGACGCAGCACATCATAGTTTTCGATAATCCCGTTGTGCACTATAGCTATAGCGCCGTCCTGAGAAAGATGCGGGTGGGCATTTTTATCATTTGGAGGGCCATGTGTCGCCCAACGCGTATGTCCAATCCCCCTTGTCCCACTATTGTCCTTAGCTTCAGCGTGGTTCTCTAGGTTTAAAACCTTACCTTCTTTCTTGAACAGCTTAATTTCTTCGTTCTTTAACAAGGCAATACCTGAGCTGTCATAACCGCGATACTCAAGTCTCTTTAGGCCTTTGAGAACTATTGGATAGGCCTCTTTTTTTCCAATGTAGGCAACAATTCCACACATAATTAATAGCTTGTATAGGTGATCGTAAGTTTTGGTTTCATCTTATTGATTGTATTGCTTCCATTAAAAATAATGCGTTCTGCAGAATTAATAAAAAACAATGGGGAAACAACCAATTCAGTTAAAGTTAATTCTTTATTAACAATAGACTGAACGTAATCACGAATGTTAATATTAAAATTTTTGTCAAGGCTATTGTAAACACCTATCACACCAATATTTGCAAGCTGTGTTGATGAAGAATCAATACGTGTTGCAACGCTAAGGTTGTTTCCTGGTTGGTACTTGTAACCTGTTTGGAATTGAATAGGCAGCGTTAAATCTGCTCTATGAATAATGATGTTTTCTGGAAGGCTCAGCAACCCCGGTATCGACACTGCCGCCCTCGACCCAAAGGCTTGTGCATAAAATTCATTTTGCCCCAATGTTGAGTCTGCAATGACCTCATCCAAAGAAGTGTTGGAAGCATCTAATTCAACATGAGTAAAATCAGCACAATCAGAATTCATTAATAAATCGTAAGATGTCGCTTCTCCGTTTTGTTTAAAGTAGATGGTTGCCTTTGAAGAAGGGTCATTAATATCTAAATATAATGCAGCGCCTTCATTCGGAAGCTGTGAATTATTATTTGTTTTAATATGTAGGCCTTTGAAAAAATCCAAAAAGGCTTCATTACTCGAAAAAGTGCCGTTCGCGCTAGCCGCCTCAACAATAAGGTTCCTAGCCATATTGGTGTCTAGATGAATTCTAAGCTGAGGAGCCAAGGAGTCCCCATCAACAATTGAGGGTGATGATGTGTTTGGTGTTACCGTTGCGTTTTCTGCGGGTACAAGATTTGTAGCTGAATGCGTAAGAGTTGAAAAAGAATAATATGTTGAATCAAGCGAAAGGCTTTCCTCTAATTCATATACTTCAAAGGTTTGTGGGTCAAGCGCTCCGTAATAACCTACATATTCCAATGCAAGTACAAAAGAATCAATAACGATCTCACTTGGGTCTGCAAAATTAGGATCAACACCGGCAAGTCTGAGTTGGGTATAAAAAGAAGCTGAATAAGCTCCAAAGGTTGGGTCTACATAAGAACCCAGTACCACGTTTGCAGGGTTGTCAGAAATAACAGTATCCTCTTCGATTGAGTACGTAAGTAAAGTAAAGGTGTCTAAAGAGGTGCCATTAAGAATTGTGGAGGCATCTATCACATCTGAACCTAGAGCGTATTCTTTCTTTTTGCAAGAAATAAATGCAACAAAGCACAAGGCAAATAACGCTATGGTTCGTATCATAAGGTAATTTTAAACCATTGCACTTTCCTCAATAACCTTGTCATAAAAAGCAGATAACTCTTTTGCTAAATGTTCTTCTTCTACAAAGTCAAGCTTGTGGCAAGTGCTTCCTTCAACAGCTTTGGTCAGTTCTGGAGAAAGCTCTTCAGAAGAAACATTGATTCCGTCAAAGTAATTTAGTGCATTGGTTGTAAAGTTATTAAACGATGTTTCTTTAAAGTTATTACACACCTCATCACTGAAACCTTCAAATTTAAGTTTTTCAGAAAAACGCTTATCCCAGTCTTTGGAGAATCCATCGTTGTATAAACTATATACCACTTTCGTTTCTTTAAAATGAGGGTCCTTACCATACATTTCTTTTATGTAAAGGCCCATGATTCCAGTCATGTAACCATGGCAATGAATCACATCTGGCTGCCATCCTAGTTTTTTAACTGTTTCAAGAACACCTCTACAAAAGAACATTGATCGCTCATCATTATCATCAAACTCCTCTCCTTTCTCATTTTTGAGCGTAAACTTTCTTCTAAAGTATTCATCGTTATCTATAAAATAGACCTGCATTCTAGCAGCAGAAACAGACGCTACCTTTATAATCAAAGGGTGGTCTTGATCATCAATACAAATATTCAGTCCTGAAAGACGAATCACTTCATGAAGCTGATGTCTTCTTTCATTGATTACACCAAAACGAGGCATAAATACCCTGATTTCTTTACCGTTCTCTTGAATCACTTGAGGAAGCTTGCGAGCAGTATTAGAAATTTCTGATTTTGGTAAAAAGGGTGCTATTTCTTGCGAAATATATAGGATTTTCTTTTTTTCCATAAGTTTGATTCGGAGTGCAAAAATAGGGCTTTTTATTAAACTTTCATAAAAAAACCTAGCTTTACCGCTTGAAAAAAGGTATTAAATGGCAGGTTTTCAAACATTTCATGACTTCATTGGTTTACAAAGCTTCTTAAAGGAGAAGTTTCATAAGCAAACGATAGGCCTTGTTCCTACGATGGGAGCATTACACATTGGGCATATCTCTCTGATTGAACGGGCACTCGAAGAAAATGATATCGTAGTGGTTACCATTTTTGTAAATCCCAAGCAATTTAACAACCCTAATGATTTAAAAAATTATCCCAGAGTCCCAGAAAAAGACCTAGCACTTTTAAAAGTTTTTGATCGCGTTGTTGTTTGCATGCCTTCAGTTGATGCTGTATATCCTTCAAATGATCCATATAAAAAAGTTGAATTAGGTTTACTTGACAAGGTTCTTGAAGGAGAGTTTAGGCCCGGGCATTTTAATGGCGTGGCACACGTTGTCCACAACCTTATGTATTTCTCCAGGCCATCAAAAGCCTATTTTGGGCTAAAAGATATCCAACAATTGTCTGTGATTAATCACATGGTGAAAAGCTCAAGTCTCACTGTTGATGTAGTTGCCTGTGATACCGTTCGGGATAAAAACGGCTTGGCACTAAGTAGTCGAAATTTATTGTTAAACAAAGCACAACATCACGAAGCGCTTATTATCCATACAACTCTAACGTTCGTGAAGTCAAACATAAAATCACTGGGATTACAAGAAACGCTTCGACAGGCCAAAGAGCTATTTAATAAAGGAACATTGAATCTCGAATATATAGACGTTGTTGACAGAGAAACATTCGGCCCCTATAAAATAGACAGTACAAATAACGTTTGCTGTATCTCTGCGTTCTGTGAAAATGTGCGACTGATTGATAATATTTTATTAGGATAGTCATCTTTCTTTTGTACTTTTCTTTAAAATTGACAAGCCCTTGGATAGAAAAAAGTTGTTTTCAGCGTTTAAAATTATTTTCTCCATTGGTCTAGGCGTCTATCTGACCTGGTATCTTTTTGATAAAATGACGACTGAAGATATTGCAGTTTTCAAAAAAACAATACGCAATGCAAATCCATGGTATATCTTTTTATCACTGCTTCTCGCTTTTGTTTCCTACCTATCAAGAGCATACCGATGGGGCCTTACCTTACATCCTGTGGGTTACTACAGCACTTTAAAAAATCAATACCACTCCTTAATGATTGGATATCTTGTGAACATGACAATACCAAGGGCTGGAGAGTTTACACGTTCATTAATGTTGAAGCGATCTGATAATATTCCGATAGCGGGTTCGTTTGGAACCATTGTAACCGAGCGAATTATAGACATGCTGATTCTTTTAACAATTAGCTTTTTGTCTATTTTTTTAAATAAAGCTGAAGCTTACACTATTATTTCTGACCTCAAGGATGGTTTTTTTGGAACCACCCAAAATACTGAAAACACAGATGGCTCAGGTTATATTTGGCTTGGAGCCGGCCTTGTCATACTCATGACTGTAATTTTTTTAAATAAGAAAATAAGATCTAAAATATTAGGATTTTTGCAATCACTAAAAGAAGGTTTGCTCTCTATTTTCAAAGTAAACAAGATAGGGTCCTATATTCTGCACACCTTTCTTATTTGGGGTTCGTATTTAATCATGTTTGCACTTCCTTTTTGGGCAATTGACGCGACAGCTGAAGTGCCTATTTCAGGAATGTTTCTTGCTTTCATCTTTGGTGCCGTAGGCATTTCTTTCACAAATGGAGGAATGGGGGCATATCCTCTTTTAATAGGCATTACAACCGCTTATTACATTAATGCAGCCGGTGGTCCTGATGCCTTAGCTGTAGGAAATGCATTGGGTATGGTGATTTGGGCGACTCAAACTATATTTTTAATACTTTTAGGATTAATCTCTCTGGTATTAATGCCTAGAAAATACAACACCGATGAAAAGAGCTAAAACCACTTTCTTAGAAAAGGAAATGGATCTTGATGCCCTACAAAGACAAGTTGCTGCTTGGAGGACAGAAAACCTTAGTATTTGTTTCACGAATGGCTGTTTCGATATTCTTCACCTTGGACATGTAACCTACATAGAAAAAGCTTCAGAACAAGCGGAAAGAACGATTATTGGAATCAATAGTGATCGGTCTGTAAAAGCACTTGACAAGGCGCCAGAACGTCCCATTAATGGGGAGTCTTCTCGTGCCAAAATAATTGCTGCTTTGGCCGCAGTTGACGCGGTTATTGTTTTTGATGAAGACACCCCTGAGCGTCTGATTTCCGTAATAATGCCTGATGTTCTCGTCAAAGGTGGTGACTATGACCCCGAAGAAACGGATGCCGCTCATCCAAAATATATAGTAGGAAGAGATGCCGTGTTAAAAAATGGTGGTCGCGTAAAAACAATTGACTTAGTTGAGGGGTTTTCAACAACTTCGG
>JAKMFD010000156.1 GCA_022425625.1 Crocinitomicaceae bacterium
GTCATGTGGAGCAACTGGTGCACCACAACCCTCTGCAACACCTTGCCAACCTTCTAACCACGTTTCAGACTGAAGAACATTTGAAAATGTTCCATCCGCATTAAAGACATATTCGTCATCAAATAAACAAGCTCTGATCGCTACATCTTCAGCAGAATTCTGATACCAAGATAAATCCTCAAGAGAAGGACCAACAGCTAAAGCACCTGCTTGTGGAGCTAAAACCCATGCACCTTCTATATTAACTGGAGGAGGTGTTCCGGTCTCTTTCTCTAATATAAATTGCCAAAATCCAGGGCCAAAATTGATATCCAAGGTCATTCTGTTTCCATCACCTGACAAAGTAACATTGTAAGTAATAGAAGATACTGCTTCAGCAGGACTTCCTAATTCTCCTGCATTGTGAACTTTCGCAAGGCCTAAGTATGCACCTGTACCAGAAACAGTAACAGTTCCAGCAGCAGCATCTTCGGTCCATGTGAATGAACCACCACCATCATGGGGAGCAACTGGTGCACCACAACCTTCTGCAACACCTTGCCAACCCTCTAGCCAAGTTTCGGATTGAAGGACATTTTGAAATGTACCATCGGCATTAAATACGTACTCATCATCGAAAAGACAAGCTCTCGTATCAACATCAGCAGCAGTATTTGAATACCAATTTAGATCACTTAAACTAGGGCCAACAGCCAAAGCACCAGCCTCGGGAGCTAGTTTCCATGTACCTTCCACTTGACCAAAGGCCATAGATACTGGAATTAAAAATAAAAATGTAAAGATTTTTTTCATTCGTTGTAATTTTGTTAAACTTAATAAGTGTCAATTTGACACGACTTAAAATTGCACAAAATATTTGGATAAAAAAAATATTTATTGTCATAATGACTATTTGTCACGAGCTAATTAATATTTAGAATAAAAAAGAGCGTCTAATTCACAATATTTGACTCTTTTCCAAATTGACGAAACGACACAAAAACAGCAACAGCAGCCACAGCAATCATTACGATGAATGATAAAGAAAGTAATATATAATCTATATTTCCTGCAATTAATGATTTTGTTGTGAGTACAATGTTGAGTATTGGTACACAAGCTGTTATGTAATTGAGTTCAATACCTGGAAATAGGCCTAGCATTGCCGGTAGCACGACTACAATGTTAAGCGGCGTTATAATACTTTGTGCTTCTTTAAAGCTTTTCGTATACACCGATATTGGGATCATAATACCTGCAAAGAAAACGGTTAGTGGCAGCAATAATGCGAATAGCTTAATGATGATAGGAATGGTTAATATTTTAGAAACAACAGTCGTTAAATTAGGATCTGGAATTAAATCTAAAAACTCAATTGACACAAATAAACCAATTAGGGCACAGCAAGATGCCATGAGACCAGAGAGCACAACAACCAGCATTTTACCGATTAATATTTTCCATCTTTTGACAGGAGTAGTTAAGAGCGTTTCAATCGTGCCTCTTTCTTTTTCTCCTGAAAAAAGATCAATTGCAGGATACATGCATCCTAAGAATCCAAATGCAATAAAAATATAAGGTAGAATCCCGCCTGCCAATTCACCGAGCATTTGTTGGTCACTTGCAGTGTTTTGATACGTTATTTTATATGGTTGAAGTTTTTGTTCATCAATGCCGAGGGCATCGTACCTTTTCAGTCGCTCTTCTGCTTCAATAATATTCATGTAACCCGTTATGCGTTCAGAATAACCAATATTGGTCTGATCAACAGCCCATAATATATTTGCTGTGCCAAGCCCATCTAGTATATCTTGAAAGCCTGAATCATACCACAATGCAAGGTCGATTGTTTCCTCCTTTTGATCATTAAAAAGTTTTAGGCTATCTCCATTATAAGCTATAAATTCTTTTGGTCCGAATGAGGCAGGGATTGAGTTGAGCTGTTGGATTAGTATATCATTGGTATCACCAATAATACCAATTTTTAAAACTTTTTCACCCGCAGACTCACTAAATGAACTTGAAACATTTACGACAACATTAATTAAAATAGGAAATATTAATAATGGAATGGCGACCATTATGAGTAACGTTTTACGATCTCTTATAGTCTCTTTTAATTCTTTTCTGAAAATTTTAAATATCATGATTGTACGATGTTTATAAATGCACCAGTAAGACTTTGACCTTCCATGTCTGTGCGAAATTCCGCCATTGTCCCTTGGTGCTTTAATGTGCCATTATGAATAATGGCTAAACGGTCAGAAAGTAAATCTACTTCGCCCATAATATGACTTGAAAATAAGACTGTTTTGTTTTGCGATTTATAGTCTCTAATAAGCTGGATAATACCTTCTGCAGTAATGACATCCAAACCACTAGTCGGTTCATCTAAGATTAAAACTTCAGGGTCATGAATCATGGTTCTACAAATTGAAACTTTTTGTTTCATTCCTGTACTCATTTTCCCGATTTTTTTAGAGGCGAATTCATTCATATTGAGTAAGTCATATAAATAGGCCTTACGTTCTTTTAAAACATTATTGGGAACATTGTAAAGCGAGGCAAAATAGTCTATAACCTCATTTGCACTAAGTCTTGCATACAAGCCTGTAGAACCTGTTAAAAAACCAATTTTTCTTCGAGCCTCTCTTGGATATTTGACCGCATCCACCCCACAAATTTCAATTTTACCTGAGCTAGGTTGAAGGATTGTTGAAAGCATGCGAAGCGTTGTTGTTTTACCTGCTCCATTAGGTCCTAAAAGTGAAAACACCTCACCTGGATTACAAGAAAAACTAAGATTGTTAACCGCTAATGTATACTTATCGTTTGTAGGATGCTCCTTTCTTTGTTCTTTACTAAGTCTAAATTCTTTTGAAACGTTTTCTACTTTAATCATTTGGTATTTTTAAGGCTTCTATTTTCAAGTGAGATGGCTTTATTTTTATTTGCCAATTGACCGCAAGCGGCATCAATATCTTTCCCGCGGCTCCTTCTGATATTTACGATAAGATTTTTTGCTTCTAAAAAAGCTGCAAATTTTTCGACTTTATCGGGATCTGCTTGTTGAAAAGGTTCACCGTCAATAGGATTGTATTCGATAATATTGATCTTACATGGGACACATTTTGCAAATTCAGCAAGCTCACGAGCATCCTCTATCGTGTCATTAAATTGATCAAAAATAATGTACTCAAAAGTAATACGAGAACCCGTTTTTTCATGAAAATATTCTAAAGCTTCCTTGAGAGATTGAAGATTATTACTCTCATTAATTTCCATTATTTTATCTCGCTTCTCGTCATTGGCGGCATGTAATGAAAGTGCTAGGTTGAATTTCACTTCGTCGTCTCCTAGTTTTTTAATCATTTTATGAATCCCCGCAGTAGAAACCGTAATTCTTTTGGGTGACATACCAAGTCCGTCCCTCGAGCATATTTTGTCGATGGAACCAATAACATTTTTATAGTTCAGTAGCGGTTCTCCCATACCCATATAGACAATGTTGGATAATGATTTTGAATGTCTTTTTTCAGCCTCTTTTTTTAAATAAAAGACTTGATCATAGATTTCACCTGCTGATAAATTTCTTAATAACTTTAGTTTCCCTGTAGCACAAAAAGCACAAGCTAAACTGCAACCCACTTGAGATGAAATACATGCAGTCATTCGTCTAGGAGTAGGTATAAGAACACCTTCAACTACAGATCTTTCACCAATTTCGAATGCACATTTTAAGGTTTTATCTTTGCTGAGTTGTTCATCTTTTAAAACAATCTTATCTATTGTGAAATTGTCTGAAAGTATTTCTTGAAGAGACTTTCCGATGTTCTTCATTTCAGAAAAAGAGCCACTGTTTTTTTTCCAGAGCCACTCATAAATTTGTCTTGCACGAAATTTCGGTATATCCTTTTCTACAAGAAAAGATTGTAATTCTTCTAAAGAGAGAGACCTTATGCTATCGAGCTTTTTGGTCATATCTGATTATCTATTCAACATTACTGGCATCACCAGCATCAGGATATCTTCTTTATCATTATCATCGGAAACAGGGGTCAAAATACCAGCTCGACTAGGTTCGCTCATCGATAATTTGACTTCATCAGAGTCAAGATTGTTGAGCATCTCAACAATAAATCTAGAGTTGAACCCTATTTCTAAATCTGACCCATCATAATTACATGTCAATCGCTCGTTTGCTTCATTAGAAAAGTCTAAATCCTCTGCAGAAAGAGAAAGCTCAGCACCAGCAAGCTTTAGTTTTATTTGGTGTGTTGTTTTATTTGAAAAAATTGAAACACGTTTTATAGAATTTAATAATTGTAATCGGTCAATAGTAAGAACATTGGGATTCTCCTTTGGAATTACAGCTTCATAGTTTGGATATTTACCATCAATCAATCGACAAACCAAAACCAAATCGCTAAATGTGAATACGGCATTAGATTCGTTATATTCCAAAGTGATTTCTTCATCTCCTTTAAGGTTTGCTTTTAACATATTCAAGGCCTTTTTGGGTAGAATGAATTCAGAACTATCTGATGCACTTGCATCCATTCTTTTATAACGAACAAGCTTGTGGGCATCTGTCGCTACAAAAATAATATCGTTCTTATCAAATTGACAATAAACGCCGCTCATTGCAGGTCTCAATTCATCATTGCCTGCAGCAAATAATGTTCTATTGATTGCTTTTGAAATTATATCACCTGATACTTTAATCGCACTTTTGTTTTCTATTTTGGGAAGTTTAGGAAATTCATCTCCACTAAAACCAACCATTTTTGATTTACCATTGTCATAGGCAACTTCAATATTAAAAGTTGCATTTACTTTAAAAGTACAAGGTTGATCGGGTAAGCTTTTTAGTACCTCTAAAACGAGTTTTGCTGGAATTGCTACTACACCATCTTCCTCAGTTTGGACAGGAAGTTTTGTAATCATTGTCGTTTCAAGATCTGTAGCCGAAACGGTCAGCTCATTACCTTTAATTGAGAACAAGAAATTGTCTAGGATAGGCAAGGTGTTACTTGTGCTTAGTACTCCTGAGATGCTCTGTAAATGTCTTAATAATGTTGCGCTGGAAGCGATAAAATTCATGCCTAAATTGTTTTATACAAAAATAACAATTCATGTGAAATAGCTCTAATAGTATGCTTCGTATTTATTCGGATAAGATTTATTGGGATAAATGAATCCTTAAATAGACTTTAAATGCAATTCTTCGGAGTATCGTAAGCCCTAGGTTCTCAGAATATGGATTTTTTAAATCGACAACGTAACAGAGCTGAGAAATATTCTCGTTTGTAATATGGGACTCTATTTTAAGAGCTAAAGTTTCTATACTTATATGATTTTTAAGTTGAACGATGTCAATTGTAATCCCGGCAAGTTGAAAGTCTTTGAAAATCTGTTCGTAGGTTTTTTTTCGAAACAATTCTTGTTCCCATAATTCATTCCAATTCAGTTGGAAGTCATTAATTTTTACGGGGCTATTGGATTTTTTCAGTTTTCCTTTTTTAACTTTGGGTTATAAAAATAAGGCGCAAATGTTACACAAAGAAATAAATCACTTATGCTCGTCTATTCTCAAGGATATTCGTACTAAAATAAGTCCTGATAGGAGGTCAATTCTTGAGGCCATTGCAAAACAAATCGATAGCGAGTTGAAGATTGGTAACACGATTAAATTGGTTTATTTGTGCACTCATAATTCAAGACGCAGTCATTTTTCGCAGGTTTGGGGTCATGTTGCTTCTTTGTTTTTTGGATTTTCAGAGATTGAAACTTATTCAGGGGGGACCGTAGCTACAGCTTGTCATCCAAATACGATTGAAGCATTGAGAGAATTGGGTTTTACAATTACCTGCGAAGACTTAAGCAGCGAAAACCCTAATTACAATGTGTTTTATGCTGAAAACGATTTTATA
>JAKMFD010000128.1 GCA_022425625.1 Crocinitomicaceae bacterium
AGATCCATGCCCAGGCTTGTGACAGGGCATTGGCCTCTTTGATGCGCGTAAAAGAGATGGCATCTAAGACTTCCTCTCTGTAACTCTTGTTGAAGCGTTCTACATATCCGTTTTGATAGGGGCTTCCTGGCTGGATGAACTTCAGCTCTATACCTCTTTGCCCTACAAGAACATATTATCATTTAATTTGAACTCAACTACTTTACAATTTTCATTTACTAAAATTCCCCTAATTCTTAACACATTAATTTTCGACACACATCTCGCTACCGCCCTTATCTCATTCTCATTCACACTTCCTATATCTTTTAAATCATTATACGCATGTTTATTAATTATCGTGTCAATTACTATGCCCTCATCATTACTTCTAACAAGCACTCTAAGACTGTCATTTCTAAAAACAAGTCTATCAATACCTCTTTTTTCAACATCTATATTGAAAAAAATACTTAGGCATTCTTTGGGAACATTTTCGTAAACATCTCTCATTTTTCTTTGGCACATGGATCTATCACGACAATGAGTCATTAGTAGAATTAATATTATTGCAATTACTCTTTCCATATTTTTAATGCTCTGGAGGTAAAGCAGGGTAATAATACCCTCTTCGTATTGCTTCTTGGTCCTCTGACGAATCCCCTGTAAGAGTTATTCTTTTAAGTATTGGATCACCTCGGAGAGAGAGGTACTAGAACCTTTTCTTGTATTACCTTGAAAATCAGTGATTAACAGCGCTTGCTTCCAAGCGGGGTTACGATTTGGATAGTTCTCCTCCGACAGAGGGCTTCTCCGGATGATGCGCCAAATTGCCAACCAATGTGAAGGTAGTAAATTATAATAACTCCACGCGATAGGGTAGGTGCTTTTTGGGATTACGCTGTGGTATTCGCGGAAGTAGTGTTCGGAATATTCCGAACGCGCGTTTGGAATCACGTATAATTTCAAAACCTCAGAATTCTCAGTACTTTCAGGTTTAGGTCAAAACGAAGTCTCAATCTCAAGGTAAAGAGGGGTATTGGATTCGGTTGCCTTGCTCTGCGGGTCAAAACAAAGTTGAGATCTCAAAGTAAAGAGGGGTAGTGGAATCGGTTGCCTTACTCTCTAACTAAATCATTCGTTATATTTGTCCCTGATGCAAATTAAAAGAGTAGTCATATCATGTTTTTTACTATTTACTTACTCATTAGGGTTTGCACATAACCTAATTCCCCATTGCGAAGCCAGTAACATTGAACACCAAGAGAATTCGCATCACCATCACGAACATCATCAACATGATTCTGACGATAAGGATATTGACCATGAGGATATTGTTCATAATGGTCATTTAGATGCTGGTTTTTACGACTATGTTTTATGCTTTTTAAGTGATACAGAACACCCTATACATGACTGTAATCTAAATCATTACCTTCCTGCAAATACATACGACAAAGTAGATACAGAACTCTCGAAAGCCAAATTTATTGCCGTTTTAATTACTGTTTTCTCCACTACAGAGCAAGATGAAGCACTTCCTAAAACTCGAAGTGAATTTGCCTCTATTTATCTATCGCCACCCATAGGTGATTCACCTCATCGAGGGCCTCCTTCCTTTTCTTGTTAGAAGATTGTACCCGATAGTTTAATCGGAGCAACCATCTATTATTGCCTGTTCGGGTTCTCCGAAGAGGCATTGCTGCATTCAAATAATAAGAAATAATATAAATATGATTAATCAAATAATATCTTTTTCAATAAAGAACAAGCTGATTATGGGCTTTCTCACCATTGCCTTTATCATCGGGGGAATTTGGAGTGTAAGTCAAGTTCCGCTTGATGCCGTACCGGATATTACCAATAACCAGGTACAAGTCATCACACAAGCACCCAATTTGGGAACAGAGGACATTGAACAGTTTGTTACCTATCCTGTAGAGGTGGCTATGGCCAACCTTCCTGGGGTAACAGAAATTCGCTCTGTCTCCCGTTTTGGATTATCGGTAGTAACTATCGTTTTTGAAGACGAGATGGGAACCTACCTGCCCCGACAACTGGTAGCAGAAAAACTCACCGAAGTAAAAGAAGAAATTCCGCAAGGATTTGGAGAACCTTCTATGGGGCCAATTTCTACCGGTTTGGGAGAAATCTATCAATACACTTTAAAAGTAGATTCTGCCCATAAGGGACAATACTCATCTTCCGACCTGCGCACCATGCAGGATTGGATTGTCAGCAGGCAAATGGCAATGGTTCCAGGAGTGGTGGAGATCAATGCCGTTGGTGGAAAAATCAAACAATATGAAGTTGCCATTTCACCTGACGAGTTGAAAGCTATTGGTCTTACCATTATTGATGTTTATAATGCACTCGAAGCCAATAACCAAAACACTGGTGGAGCCTACATCGAAAAAGATCATTATGCCAATTTCATTCGGGGTGAAGGGTTGGCACGGAGTATCGAGGACATAGAAAATATTGTGGTTAAAAATGTCAACGGCTTGCCTATTAGCATTAAAGATGTAGCAAAAGTTCAATTTGGTTCTGCGGTCAGGTATGGCACATTAACACAAGATGGACAAGGAGAAGTAGTTGGTGGCTTGGTGATGATGCTCAAAGGGGCTAACTCCAATGATGTTATTGTACGGGTAAAAGAAAGAATGGCAGACATTCAAAAATCATTGCCGGAAGGTGTGATAATTGAACCCCTATTAGACCGTAGTAAACTCATCGCAAAAACCACAGGCACGGTAACGGAAAACTTAATAGTAGGTGCATTGATTGTGATTTTCGTTCTGGTATTCCTACTCGGTAACTGGCGAGGGGGCTTAATTGTGGCCTCTACTATTCCTTTATCCTTATTATTTGCATTTATAATGATGCACTACTTTGGAGTGTGGGCGAACCTAATGAGTTTAGGAGCAATTGATTTTGGAATTATTATAGATGGAGCAGTGATTATTGTTGAAAGTACCGTGTTTATGTTACACGGAATAATTCTCAAAAAACAAAACATTACAGCTAATGTGAGAGATGATGTCGCTTATAAATCATCAAGTAAAATGATGAACTCTGCCTTTTTCGGTCAGCTCATCATTCTGATTGTCTTTATTCCAATACTGGCATTAGAAGGCGTAGAAGGCAAAATGTTTAAGCCGATGGCACTTACCTTCATGTTTGCCATGATTGGCGTAATGATTCTTTGCTTAACCTATGTTCCCATGATGTCAGCATGGTTCATCCGCAAAGGAACTAAAAACAAAACATCCTGGGGAGATAAATTCGTGAAATGGTTGGAAAACATCTACGAACCGATTTTAGACAAAGCACTTAAAAGGGGGAAATGGATTTTGGGTTCAGCAGTAGTATTACTTGGATTGGCAGTATTCATATTTTCTCGAATGGGGGGCGAATTTGTTCCGCAGCTCGATGAAGGCGATATAGCCTTTCATGCTATTCTGAAACCAGGTAGTTCCTTAACAGAAATGATTGAGACAACCACTAAAATTGAAGGAGTTGTTAAGAATAAATTTCCGGAAGTACAGAAGATTGTCAGCAGGATTGGAGTAGCAGAAGTTCCTACTGACCCTATGCCAATGGATTTGGCAGATATCTTTGTGATTTTGGCTCCTAAAGAGGAATGGGTAACGACTAATTCAAAAGATGAATTGGTGGAGATGATGAAAGAAGAACTGGAAAAAATACCAGGAGTGAATTATGAATTTACCCAACCCATTGAAATGCGATTTAATGAATTGCTCGAAGGTGTGAGAGAAGATATCGCCATTAAGCTCTACGGAGAAGACATTAATACACTCGCTACCAAAGCAGAAGAAATATCCAAAATAATTGCCGGAACAAAAGGAATTGGCGATTTGCGAGTAGAAGCAACAACCGGACTTCCTCAAATGACCGTACGGTACAACCGGCACAAGCTGGCACAATATGGTGTAAATGTGGAAGACCTGAATACCGTTATTCAATACGCATTTGCTGGAGGTAAAGCGGGAGTGATTTTTGAAGGGGAAAAGCGTTTTGATTTGGTGGTTCGTCTGGATGAAAAACATCGCAGAAGTATTGACGACCTTAAAAATCTGTATGTCAATTTACCAAATGGTTCTCAAATTCCACTTAAAGAGGTTGCTAGCATCAGTTATCAACCTGGCCCGATGCAAATAAGCAGGGACAATACCAATCGTAGAACTTATGTAGGTATCAATGTAAGAGGCAGGGATATAAAATCATTGGTGGAGGAAATTCAACAAAAACTGAATGCACAGCTCGAACTACCCCCAGGTTATTATATCCGATATGGTGGTGCATTTGAGAATCTGGAAAGAGCCAGTGAACGATTAAAAATAGTCGTTCCTATTGCATTGGCTTTAATATTTCTACTCATTTTCTTCGCCTTGAGATCCTTTAAACAATCCATGATGATATACATGGCTATTCCGCTTGCAGCAATCGGAGGGATATTCTCCCTTTGGCTTCGTGATATGCCATTTAGTATTTCAGCAGGTATTGGATTTATTGTTTTGTTTGGAGTGGCAGTATTAAATGGTCTGGTACTAATAAGCGGATGGAATGAGCTAAAAGAAGAAGGTAATCCAAATTTGAATGATAGGATTCGCCTAGGAGCAAGAAGGAGAATAAGACCTATTCTGCTCACAGCCCTCACCGATGTATTGGGCTTTTTACCAATGGCCATTTCTACTTCTGCCGGAGCTGAGGTACAGCAACCATTGGCTACCGTAGTCATCGGTGGAATGATTAGCGCAACCTTATTGACTTTGTTTGTATTGCCAATTCTTTACAAATGGGCAGAAAATAGAAGTGCTAAACTGGCTGTTCCAAAACCGATTACGGCGTTGTTGCTGATTGGTGGTATTTCGTTTTTTGCTTCCAGTGAACTTAAAGCACAAGAGGTTAAGGGTAAAACATTAACCACATTGGAGGAAGCTATTAATATAGGATTAACTGGCAATGGTAATGTTCAGGTAGCTAAAACTAATATTGAACTGCAAGAACAAGGTAAGAAGTCAGCTTACAGTTTAGATAAAATCGACTTTGGTATTCAATATGGTCAGTACAATAGTTTTGAAAATGACTTTGCTTTCAACTTGAATCAACGGATTGAATTTCCAACTGTTTATTCCTCACAGCGAACACTGGCACAGGAAAAAATAGAAGGAAGTCAAATGCAACTTTCGATTACTGAAAATGACCTTATACGTAACGTACGTATAAGCTGGTATCAACTCGCCTACCTTAAAGAAAGGGAAAGGTTGTTGTTGTACCAAGATACCATTTATGGCAGGTTTCTTCATGCAGCAACGATACGTTACGAAACAGAAGCGACCAGCCTTTTGGAAAAAGCAGCAGCAGAAACCAGGGTAATGGAAATCCAAAATGCACTCAAAATCATTGAATCAGATATTGCCATTCAAGAAAAGCAACTTCGGATATTGCTGAATGATACCACTGAATTAAGTTTTATGCCTGCCACTTTGGATGAGAGAGTACTCACCAATAAGCAGGATTCTACACAATTTTCAGGTAATCCTTTGTTGGCTTATGCCAGGCAGCAGATTGATATTGCTAATGCTGAAAAAGCAGTACAATCCGCTAAAATGCTTCCTGACATTTCGGTAGGATATTTTAATCAATCGCTGATAGGAGGCCAAACAAGTGATGGAAACATTGCAGGATCCTCTAATCGCTTTACAGGTATTCTGGCAGGCATATCCATTCCATTGTTTTACGGATCTTATAAGGCGAGTATCAAATCAGCCAAACTAAGAGAAAATATGGCACAAACCAATGCCGACTATTACAGTACGGTGCTTCAGGGGCAATATGAGCAGCAATTGCAGGAAGTATTGAAGTATCAGGGTAGTTTGGGCTATTACCGGGACAAGGCGGTTCCGCAGGCGAATTTAATCATTGGCAATGCTCAAAAGAGCTTTGAGAATGGAGCAATTGATTATGTGGAGTATTTCCAAAATCTCAATCAGGGGCTAGAGTTAAAATTCAATTACCTCAATACATTAAACGGGTACAATCAGGCAATTATTAATCTGGAATATCTTATTGGTAAATAATACCAAAATATAGAAAAAATGAACTCAAAAATAAAAACATACATCCTGCTATTTGCAGCAAGTTTATTCATAGCAGCCTGTGGAAACTCAGGACATGAAGAAGAAGGACATGAACACGAAAATGGTGAAGCATCCGAACACCATGAACACGGAGAAGGGCATGAAGAAGAAGTCCACTTTTCCGAACAACAGTTTCAATCGTTGAACATGAAAGTAGATACACTTCCCTTCCGAAACATCAGCTCTTATGTAGAAGCCAACGGGCAATTGGAAGTGCCACCGCAAAACGAAGCTGCGGTTACAGCTATTATTGCAGCCAATGTTACCTCCATCAAGGTAATAGAAGGCGATAAGGTAAGTAAGGGACAAGTGTTGGCCTATCTAAGCCATCCAGACCTGATAAAATTGCAAACCGATTATTTCAATAGCTGGAACCAGCTTCAATACCTTGAAAAAGAATATCAAAGGCAGAAAAAACTCTATGAAGAAAAAGTAGGTTCGGGGAAAGAGTATCAAAAAATACAGTCTGATTACCAGTCAATGAAGGGCAATGTAAATGGTTATGAAGCACAGTTAAAAATGATGGGATTAGGTCAGGAAAAAATAAAGCAGGGAGAGATATACGAGCAGATTCCTGTTCCCAGTCCGATTAGCGGACATATCCGATTGGTAGAGGTAAAAACCGGGCAATATGTTCAGCCTCAAACAGAAATGTTTGAAATCGTAAACATTAACCACATCCATGCTGATTTGATGGTATTCGAGAAAGACATGCACAAAGTAAAGGAAGGCCAGAAAGTGAGGTTTTCCATTGAATCCTTACCGGATAAAGAGCTGGAAGCAACCATATACGCAGTCGGAAAATCGTTTGAGCAAGACCCCAAAGCGATTCACCTCCATGCAGAAATTGAAAACAAAGAAGGATTACTGATTCCCGGAATGTATGTCAGGGGGCGGATAATGACGGAAATTATTCAAAGCTATGCCTTGCCGGAAGCTGCGGTGGTTCGTGAAGGGGAAAAGTACTTCATCTTCACAGCTAAAAAAGAGAATGATAACGGAGAAACAGAATGGGCATTTGAACCGGTAGAGGTCATAGCCGGAGCCATAGATGAAGGGTGGATAGAGGTCAAACTATTAAAGCCGTTAGAAAATAGCGTAACAGTTGCCTGGAACAATGCCTACTATTTGTTGGCCGAAATGAAAAAAGGTGAAGCAGAGCATAATCATTAATAAAATAAAAATATGCGCTTTTATCAGATAGCCCTTCCTGTTTTTACAGTTGTTTATCTCTTACAAGTATTTGTTATTCAAAGCTGGATACAATGGAAAAAAACGGGTGTCAAACCATACGTCTTTGGCAATACAGACAGTCCACACGACTATTGTGGTAAAGTATATAAATTGATGATTGTTGCAACTTGGGTTTCAATCTCTTTCTTTTCATTCTTTCAAGATCAATATAAGTTTTTACTTCCCTTTTGGTATTTGGAATTTGACTGGTTAAAACATGTTGGTTTTGGGATGGGACTTACTTCTTTTGTATGGATTATAGTCGCCCAAAGACAAATGGCTTCATCTTGGAGAATTGGGATCAATTACAATGAAAAAAACGAACTGATGAAAACCGGTTCATTTCGAATTTCACGAAATCCTATTTTTCTTGGAGTAATCATTTCATACATCGGTACATTTTTAATAATTCCCAATGTATTGAGTTTCGGAGTACTCCTGGTTACCATTGTAACTCTTCAAGTACAGGTTAGGCTCGAAGAAGAATATTTAATGAAAAAACATGGAGATCCCTATTTAGAATACACTAATTCCGTTAGAAGATGGATATAAATAAATTAATTAATATGAGTAAAAGTTGTTGTATCGAAGCATCGAATAATAAACAGGAGAAGAACTCCTAGTTCAGCAAATACCGTGAATATTTTCCGGCAGTATTCAGATTTACTCTGTTGCTGACCGGAATTATTCCGGAACAAGTCCGACCGGAGATTTTCAAACAGGAATTGCAATTGTTAGTTTATGGTATCGCTTACTAAGCCGGAGAAGAGCGGGTTTTGAACCTAACGCTACAACATGTTGAATATCAGTTGTTTACGAGAGCTGTTTTCGCTAAGCAACCCAATCGGCAGCGCCGAACAATACACTTTAGGTAATCTGCCAACAAAGGTGCTCGTTGAGAGTTGTATGAATAGTCTATCCCGAAAGGAAGGTACTAGAACCTTTCCTTGTATTTCCTTGAAAATCAATAATTAACAGCGCTTGCTTCCAAGCGGGGTTACGATTTGGATAGTTCTCCTCCGACAGAGGGCTTCTCCGGAAGATGCGCCAAATTGCCAACCAATGTGAAGGTAATAAATTATAATAACTCCACGCTATAGGGTAGGTGCTTTTTGGGATTGCGCTCTTGTAATTGCGAAAGTAGTGTTCGGAATATTCCGAACGCGCGTTTGGAATCACGTATAATTCCAAAACTTCAGTGTTTGAGTGCCTTCAGGTTTGAGTTACCCAAAGTCTCGATCTCAAAGTAAAGAGGGGTAGTGGATTCGGTTGCCTTACTCTGTGCGGTAGATACCACACCAGCAGCACCGACGCCTGCCGATACCATTTTCAAATCCTGGTTTTTCATCTTTATGCTGCCCAGCACGCCTTGCTAAAGATTGTATATTGTGGTGAGGTGTGGTAAAAATGTATATTCAAGAAGATTTTACCCCGCACCATAGCCAAACCGTTGTTGTACCCCATTGAAAGAAGTCAACAATTCTTATTTCAGTATTTGCTTAAATATGTAATTACCGTAACTTTGCGTTATGGAAAATAATTCATGCATAAGGCAACAAGCCGATATTCAACAGATTAATCGTTGCAGAGAAACAGTTACGGACTTACATGAATCAATCGACTATTTGGCAAATGGACTTTCCCTGGCTGGTAATAGTGTTCGACTAAAAATAATTTACTTACTCTTTCAAGAAAAGAAGCTTTGCGTTTGTGATTTGAGCGACATTCTCGGAATGAATGTTTCTGCTATTTCTCAACATTTAAGAAAAATGAAGGACCGAAATTTATTAGAAACTGATAGAGAAGCACAAACGATATTTTACTTACTCTCTGCTGAATACGAAAAAATGCTACATCCTTTTTTTGAGATCCTCGGCAACAAGAAAATTCTAGAGACGGCATGAAAAGCGAAAACAAACTAATTGGTGCTGGTTTATTAACTGCCGTTACAGCTTCATTATGTTGCATTACACCTGTTTTGGCTCTAATCGCAGGAACAAGTGGAATCGCTTCGACATTTTCTTGGATTGAACCCTTTAGACCTTATCTAATAGGTCTCACCATTTTGGTTCTAGGGTTTGCTTGGTATCAAAAACTGAAACCAAAAAAAGAAATTGACTGCGAATGTGAGACGGAAGAAAAACCAAAATTCATTCAATCAAAAAACTTTTTAGGAATCGTCACTGTATTTGCATTTGTAATGCTGGCTTTTCCATACTATTCAGGAGTTTTCTATACGAATGCAGAAAAACAAGCAATCGTTGTTGACAAACCGAACATAAAAAGGACTGAATTTAAAATTATTGGAATGACATGTGCGAGTTGCGAAGAACACGTAAACCACGAAGTTGATAAAATCATTGGAATCGTCAACTCAAATGCGTCCTATGAAAACGGAAATGCAATTGTTGAATTTGACAAAACCAAAACCAACGAAACAGAAATCGAGAAAGCAATTAACTCAACAGGTTATACAGTAACCGACAAATCAGACAAATAATGGAAATCCAATTAATATCAGAAATTACTTGTCCGAAATGCGGGCATAAAAAAGTAGAAGAAATGCCTACGAACACCTGTCAGTTTTTCTACGAATGCAAGAACTGTAAAACAGTTTTAAAACCAAAAGAAGGAGATTGTTGTGTTTATTGCTCATATGGAACAATTCCGTGTCCGCCAATTCAAGAGAATAAATCTTGTTGCTAAAAAATTAAAACGGGGTACAACAATGTATAAAATGCATAACCACCCTTCTGAATGTTAACGCCATTTTATACGTGATGTACAGCATAATTTAGCCTGTTCTCCATAGTAAGCACTCAATGTACTCGCTCTGCTGATACGAGGTTATATACGATACTTGTGCACTATCTATGAGACTCCTAGCCTTAATCTTTTGTCTGATAATCTCTTTGGGCGGATCGAGCGTCAGCTTGAAACACTTGTTCGAAATATTTCGAACCAACCTTGCATAACCCGGAGAGAGAGGGTTTTGAACCAAACTCTCCAACGGAGAGAGAGGGATTCGAACCCTCGGAGACATTTTTCCTGACTCTATTTTTATAACTCATTTATATCCAGTGTCTTATTAGAAAAGGGACATTGCACGGATTTTTCCCACTAGTGGAACCATTTGGTGATCCATACAATTTTCTGGTTCGCCCCAATTTTCTATTGTTTTTGGCAGGTCGGAGGGTTCTAGCTGTGCAAATTTCATCGAATTGCAAGGATTTGTTCCACTTAAATCACAAAAGATGATGTATGTAAAATACATGAATAATTCAATGAATTGTATCAATATAAAGAATTCCTACGGGGGAAGTCGTTCAAAAATGCCTGTTAACTAGTCCGCCTGTATAGCCTGCATTTGCTCTAAATAAAAACTAGCCCAAAATCTCCTCCAAATACATTAAATCCGTCTCAAAATCCTTCAAGGAATAGGAGCAATCCTGATTTTCGTCTGAATCCGGGTCGAAATCTTCCTCATTTTCCTCAAAATCGTCCGCATATTCCAGAGTTTCATCCGAATTAGGGTCGAAAGAAATGGCTTTGTCCCGAATTTCATATAACTGTCCCAACCATTCTTCAGTTTTGGCAATTAATTCCTTGAGTATGTCCAGGCAGTCGTCCCATTCGTCCATTTGATGAATGCGAACATAGTCGGACAGTGATTCTTCATATTGAGACAGTTGACTTTTCATGTTTGAAATGTCCTGATAGGTGCATGGGATAGCGCCATCTAGGTTTCGGTTCATTAGTTTGAGTTGAAGAGATGCCCATTTTTGAATAGGGAGTAGGCGTTTCCTTAGCTCAATGCCATTGAATCGGTCTTGGTCTTTTGACTGTTTGTGACGGATTTCTAATTCCCGTTCTTGTTGTGCCAGTTTTCGAAGTTCAAGCTCGTGATTGAGTTGCATTCGTTTCAGTTCCAATTCAATATTTGGGTTGGGTTTGGATGGAAAAGGTTGATTTGAGGATGTTTCTTGAAGCCAACGAGCTACTGTGCTCTTGCTGGTATTAACTTTATCGGCAATTTCTCTAATGGAGGAGCGCTGCTGGTGAAGTTTTTTTACTTGTTCTTTCATGTTCAATCAATTAAGGTTGAGCAATTGAGTTTTTGAGTAAATGAGCAGAACTGCATTACTCAATCGCTCATTTTATCATTTGCTCAGGTTTACGTTTTGATAGTCTTTTATCTTCTTATAAGAGCCTTGTCCTAGCCGTTCAAATGGACCTTGCACCAAATACCTACTAATGGTTGCTTCTGACAGATTCATGGTTTTACCAACCTTGCTTGCGTCCACTCTAAGAAAGGTATCGGGTAGTTTGTCAATAAAAGTGTTTAACCGTTTATGCTTGGTGGAGAGCTCTCGGTTCTTAGGCATATCGGCCATGTGAATCAAACTGTGCTGAATGGTATGTAGGGTAATCTGCATAGCTGCCTGTAAATCCATTTTGTGGACTAACCCATCGGGTATTTCTCTCTTTTCAAGGTCTAAATACCACCTTAGGGTAGATAAAATCATACTTATCCGGAAAGCAATAAGCCCAGATCGGTGAATGGTAGCTAAAACGCGTTCTCCCGATTCTTCATAATAGTGTTTTGTGAAGTGACTAAAAAAGTCAATGAAATGCGCTTGTTGTTCAGGATTTACTTTCCAGACAATTCCATTTTCATTAGAAACGAGGTGATTATAAATCTCTAGCATCTTGTGTCCCAAATCTTCACAAACCTGTCCCGGGACAGTGTCCCGCTGGTCGAATACGTTTCTGAACTTTGGAACACTGCGCATGGTGTAATACATAAACCGACTAAAAAGGCCATTCTCAGTATTTGGAATCAATCTCCTGAACTGTCCATTGGTGCCAGTTAGCAATACACTCAAACGTGGTTCTTCAATAACCAAGTATTCTCTATTAGACCTTCGTTGCATTTCAACGGATTCGTGATGGAAGGCGCAACGTAACACATCACTGAAATTTCCCCAGTCTTGTGTAAGAGAGTTGGCTAGGGTATCGGCTTCAGTGCTAAACAGAATACCCATTTCGTCGTTTTCAGTGAGCGTGTGTATGAATGAGCTTGCCGAGCTATTTGCAGGTATGAACAACAACTTTTGTTTTGGCAAAGGGAGGGAAGAAGTGTCTTCATTCTTAGATTTCATCTCCGCTTTACGTTCTTCATAGACTTGTATCGCTAACCGTGTGGTTTCAATTCTCTGCTTATGGATCTCTTTGCCAATTAGACGTAGGTGATTCAAAACACCTTTTCCTGCGCCTGCTGGAGCGTCTATGAAAGCAAAGAGATTGGGATAGACTTTTCTATTATCATATATCCCAGACACATTCGGCATACACCCTGATAATATGGTTAATGCTCCAATAAGGAGTACATCGCGCTCTTGTCTGTTGTTTCCAATGTCAACAATGTCTACGAGTGACTTTGGAAGTCTTTCATAAATGCCGTCATGGAACATCCCATCAATCTGATGAACCAACTTAGGCACATAAAAGGTGTCATCTTCGGTCTTCCGGTGGTTGAATACACTCATTTCTTAAGTGGATTTTTCTTGGTGTAAACATCACCCTCCTTGCGAATATGTACTACTTCCATGTGTTTGCCTCTATTGAGCCAATCGTCTAAATCGCCACGTCTGAAAAGGATTTTCTTTCCGTTTTTGTAAAAAGGGACTTTCCTCTTGCTTGTGAGCGTGTAGAGGGTTTGTTTGGCTATGTGCAAATAGGCAGCCGCTTGATCAGCATTCAATACTTCTTCACGATGATCGATATGAATCTGCTCTTGTGAACGTATTTCTTGTTGTTGTTCCAATGCGGTTTGAACCGCTCCATTTACGAGTTCCGTAATGAAGGCTTCGAGATGGGAAAATGTCTTGTCCATAGGTATTACTTTTCCCTACCTGTATCAAACAAATTGCCATGCCAAATATTTTAGAT
>JAKMFD010000184.1 GCA_022425625.1 Crocinitomicaceae bacterium
GCATCGTCGTGGATTAATACCTCAAATCCAAAATCTGTTTTCTGCGAAAGGATACTTTCAAGACATTCTGTTATATAGCTTTCATGATTATAGCTTAAACAGCATATGCTTACGATACATGTTTTATCATGCCATGAGTTTAGAATTGAAGCTTCAATCAACATGAATTATCGTTTATAAAAACGTGATTTAGCCTTCATATTTTCCAAAACACTTGGAGGAGGAGTATAAGGAAGTGAATTTTCTATACGTTGCATTTCATCTATTTTCTTGAGGTTTATTTCAGATAGGTAGGGCTCGGTACTTTTCGATATATACCCCAAGAAGGCCATCTCATCTTTACATATATATTCAATAATCGCTATTTCTTCTGCATTAAGTTCTTGCAAAAATTTCTCTTTGTTATTTTTAAGGAGGCCTTTATCTATATTTTTCCAAGCTTCATTTTTTTGAGAATTTTCTCTGGTTAACTGATCCTTATGAAAATTCAAATGTACTTCTTCATAACCCACACCAATAAAACTAAAGAGCTTTTGAAGTTCTGTATCGGTTTTTTCAAGCAAGTCTTCATAATGAAGTTTTAAAATATTTTTATTTAATCCTTCCAGATGATAATGTTTTAGATATTGTTGCTGATCTGTTTTCCATTGGCGAGCAGCAGTTATAATGCCACCCCTGTGAATGTTACTTTTTTTCCAAGATAAGGCCATATCTCTTGGGTCCCTTACCAAGTAAACATATTTAGAGCCAGAAATATAATGGTTTATGTGGGGAACAATTTCATAGGTTTTAATCTCTTTTATGAAACATTGTTTTTTGGACTGCCCTTTAGTTTCTTTGTCAAATATATAATGAAATAAAGCGTTGATATCTCCTGTTTCTATTTGCTCAATCAATTCATTTTTAGAGAAGCTAACCTCCCATTTAGAGAAGTCAACATTGAATAAATTAAGAAGATCTTCAATAAATGCACTCCAATTTTCTGCTTCATCTAAAGGTTCATATCGATGCAAATTTCTAAAGGTCGGATTTAAAATATGCTTTGTCGAAGGCCCGCAAATTTCTGAATGGGCATTCATCAATTTTGTGATCAGATTACTGCCAGATCTTTCAGTGCAGAAAAGAAAAATTTTTTGAAGATTCATAACAAATATTTTTCCAAAACTGAATCTTTCAGTTCGTTTTGAATTGCTTTCACAATTATAGGGTTTAATTGGGTTTTCCAGCCATCATCTACGGTCTTAATGCTATGAATCGAGTAGGAGTCAATTTTATCTATCGATGGTTTCTTTGTTTCATCGATGAATGACAGCATGTTCTCGTGCATTGCTAAGTTTAAATGATTTAAAACTCCTTCAAAGGCGCTAGTAGTATTATGTAATAAGTCTGAATATTGTATCAAGTAAAACCTTTCGGGATACATAGTGCTCAATCTTTCAAAAAGTAAAGCTGTTTCCTTCCATTTGTTAAAGCCATTAAACTCCTCTTTTTTACCTAGATTTTTTTTGTGAGCATTTTCCCATTCTTCAAGTTCATTCCATTTTAAGTCTCTCCTAAATTCTTTTGGCGCCTTTAGCCACGAGTTTATAACACCTAAAGGGTTTCTAATTAGTCCAATGATTTTTACTGTTGGATCTTTCTGCAATAGGTTTTCGACAATATGATGGTATCGAACTTCCTTATACAGGATGTTATGTGAATCTTTATTTCTAAAATGGTTCTGTTCTCCATATCTCAGCTGTTGAACAAAAGAGTCATTTGTATTTCTGAGCTCATTGTAGAATCCAATAATATCTTCATAGGAACTTTGCTCCGAGAGTGTAGGTGTAAAAGAATTAGAAAATAAAGGCTGAAAAAAGTAATTAATTTCAGGGTGTTTATTTAGGACGGCTCCAACCCATGATGATCCAGACCTAGGTACGCTATGCAGGGCAAACCGTCTCATGACAGCGAAAATGAGTTTAGCATTTTTTGACATTCCTCTTTTGAATTATTCATCAAAACATCAATGATAGATAACCATGGAGTAAACTCTGTAGTATTCAGCTGCGAATATTCCAACTCATTGGTTTTTGGGATTATAAAATGTAGTTTCAATCCTTCTTTAGAAAAATCAGTTTTATTATACAATTCAGTGCCTCCCTGAGCATTTAAATAGGTCAATGCATTATACGCTTTACATATGGAGTATATTCTATTCGTCCCCTTCAAATTCTTCGTTTTTGGTGCTGCCTCAGAGGCGACCTTTATTTCTGTTTGAATATCTAGATATTCGCAAATATGTATAATTGAAGAATAATTTAGGTCCGCAATGGTATATTGTTCAGGTCTATTAAAAATCTTTTTCAATACGACTAAAGTTTCTTCGTAAAAAGGTGCTTTTTTTTCGTAACCATGATGAATCAGTTTAAAGAAGTTCAATGCGAAGTCTTTGGTTTTATCTAATTCAACCTCATTAATCAATTTGTTAGAGCTAACGCCTCGACAAGGAATTGTAAAAGTATAGTCTTTTCCGTTTAACAAAATTTTATTTCTATTTATCCAGCTCTGTTTTCTGAAATTAACATCGTCATATAATACAAATAGATCAGCCGCATGAATTAACTGAAAATAGCCAATATATGGAAATAAATATGGTTGCATTATGGCCAGTTTCATCTATGACAAAGTCTCTTTAATGATTTTGATTACTTGCATTTGTTCTTTATCAGTCAATGAATGATATAAGGGTAAACAAAGAATTCGTTCAGCTAATGATTCTGCGATTGGCATCTTCTGTTGGTTCACATATGGTAACTTATTTAAGGAAGGGTAGAAGTACCTGCGCGGTATTATCTCGTTTCTATTTAATGCTTCCTCCACATTTGCTCTTGTTTTAATATCCTTAAATACTACTGGGTAATAGCTATTATTAATAGAAGTATTTGCTCTTAATTTAAAGCTGGTGCAAAATTCACTTGTTAGGTGCGTCTTATACTTGTCAGCAAGTGTATGCCGTTTATTATAAATCAAGTCCATGTCTTCATAGACAGATAAACCCATGGCAGCTGACAATTCGCTCATCTTAGCATTGATACCGAGACCACTACAGTCCAATTTCCCTTTATGCCCAAAATTGTGAAGCCCAAAAATTTTCTCGTAATCCTGAGGCTGATTGCAAATTAATGCACCACCCTCCGCGGTGTGAAATATTTTTGTAGCGTGAAAGCTGCAAGTACTGATATCTCCGTAACTAAAAATACTTCGTTCCTTATAGGTAACACCGAAGCAATGTGCAGCGTCATAGATTACTTTAAGGTTAAACTTCTTTGCAATAGTTTGAATATGCTCAATATCACACGGGTTACCAAAAACGTGAGTGGCCAGAATACATGTCGTTTTTGGTGTTATGGCCTCCTCTATTTTCTCAGGGTCAATGGTCCAGTGGTCCTTTTCAATATCTACATAAACTGGAGTGCATCCTTCCCATTGAATGGCTGCAGTTGTGGCAACATAACTAAATGGAGTTGTAATGATTTCGCCCCCTTTCCCATATAATTTCAGTGCAATTTGAATGGGAATTGTACCATTATTGGTGCAAAGTAAATGGTTTAGTGAGAATTCATTTTTCAGTTTCCCTTCGAGCTCCTTAACAAATCCACCTCTATTGGTGAGAATACCCGTATTCCAAATTGACCTAACTCTATTGTGGTAGCTTTCAATTGATGGAAGATAGGTTTTTGTAACAGGAATCATTCGATGGACACGTTTTTGTTCAGTGAAATCTTCATTTCTTTAATTGTATTTTGAATGTAGATAAAACCTTGGTTTTTTATTAACGCCGCAAATACAATGTAGATTACAAAAAATATCATTGCACTTGCAATTCTAGTACCCATATTCTGTAAATCAGCTAAATAAAATAATACAACACCAAAAATCAAAGGAGTTGAAGTTTTAAAAATACTAAGAATTTGAGCGCGTATAGAAACCGATGACAATTTATAGATTAACATCATATTTAGTGATGTTGCAATATATTTTGCAATAACCCAAGCTATTGTAAAGTACAGAATATTGTATCTTATGGCAATTATAAACGGTACAAGACTTATTGTCTTTTTCAACAGACCTAGGTAAAAATTTTCTTTAGACTTACCCTGACTCATAATCGCATTCCACATCAAAGAATTTAAAGGTATTGTCGCGCTAGCAAGAATTAATATTTGAAAAATCGGTATTGATGGCGCCCATTTTTCTCCAAAAAGTGATATGATAATATCACTTCCTAAAATGAAAAGTAAACCGGTTAAACCAAAGCTCAAAAATGAAATGATTTCAAACATTTTTAAGTAGATCCTTCGGAATTCAATAGGGTTGTCTTGATACTTTGACAAAACCGGAAACAGCACCCTTATAATACTTGATGAGGAGTATTTCGTTGCTTGATCCTGAAGTGTTGCCGCTCTTGTGTAAAAACCAACAGCAATCGGATTGAATATTTTTGCCAATAATAAAACATCAAGTCTAAGAAAGATATTATTCATGATTCTTTCTAAAAATGCAAAGACGCTAAAACCAAATAGTTTTTTCATTTCTTTAAAAGAAAATTGCAGTTTAGGTTTCCATTTTGATGTACTCCAAAGTAATATAGTGCTTAAAACAGCTGTTGTTAGAATTTGAATAACAAGGCTAAAAACTCCATAATCATTGTAAGCAGCTGCAACTCCAATAACACCGCCTAATGTTGAGGCAATAAACATACGAATGGTAAGTGCTTTAAAGTTCAATTTTCTGGATAAAATAGTGTTCTGTACTCGATTAAATGAATTGAAAATAAAGAATAAGGACAACCATTTCACCAAAACAGCAACTTGTTCATCGTTATAAAACACACCGATATAATCACTTGAAAAGTAGACAATACATGTCAAGAATGCACCTGCTATAATATTAAAAATGAAAACGGTGTTGTAGGTTAAGTCACTGTTTTCTTTGTTTTGAATCAATGCAGCAGAAAAACCTACATCGATAAAAACACCACCAATGTGAATGAATGCCATAGCCATAGCAATTAATCCAAAATCTTCAGGGTTTAGTAATCTGGCTAGAAAAATAGATACGATGAATGTACTACTTTGACTAAACAACCTCCCAATGAAGTCCCAAGAAAAAGCTTTAATTGTTTTTTTCTTAATCGAGTTCAATCTTGTTTTCTTTGAGCATGAATTCAGCGAAGTCCCAATCTAAATGAGTATCCAGATCTAATGATTCAATAGATGTCATGATGTATTTTTTTACACGGTCAAATTCGCTAATCTTTGTTTTTTCAAGACGCGCTATTTTCATTAGATAAATTGAGCCATTGTATTCAAAAACTTTAGGTGCGAATTGTCTACCGGAAACGTCGCTTTTCTTGCTCAGTGCCAAGAAACCTAAATCATCTTCTTCAAAAAGATTAAAATAAGGATTTGATTTAGCCTCTTTAACGCTTGCAATCATATCGATATTTGGCATGTCCATTTCTAGAATATTCAAAAGATGCTTACTTGTCCTAAATGGAGAGGTAGGTTGGAGAAGTAAGATTCGTTTAAAGTTAAAACCTTCGGCTTTTTTTTGCTTTATGATATCCAATAAAACATCGTGTGTTGAGCTATCGTCTTGTGCCAAATAATTTGGTCTCAGTGTTGGAGTGGGTATACCACATGATTGCGCTACCCTTTGAATATCTTTATGGTCAGTCGAGACAACAATTTGTTCTTTTTTAAAATGTTTCAGAGCAAATTCTATACTATATTCTATTAGCGGTTTTCCGTTAAGTGGTTTGATGTTTTTCATAGGGATACCCTTAGAACCACCCCTTGCCGGAATCACAACCAATATATCGTCTAAAGTATTCATTAAAGTTTTAAGGTTTTTACATCATGCTGGGCTTTTTTATAGTCCTCATGCTGACCGATATCCAACCAATATCCATTGTGCGCAAAGGTTTTTATTTTTTTATTCTTTAAAATGACCGCATTCATTAAGTCTGTTGCAGAGTACACTTCATTTAATGGTATTAGGTTCAACAATTCTTTTTTCAATAAGTAAATGCCACCGTTTGAAAAATAGGTGTACTTGGGTTTCTCATGAAAGCTTTTTAAGAAATCATTTTCTATATCCATAATTGCATAAGGTATATCAACGTGATATGGAATACTTAATACACTCATATCTGCATCACTGTTGATGAAATCAATGAAAAAGTCCTCATAGTTGACATCAGTTAATAAATCTGAGTTTGAAACAAGTATATATTCTTGACTTAATGCTTTAACAAGTTTAACTGCTCCAATAGTTCCTAAAAATTGATCTTCTTTTACGGTTCCAATTTTGGTTCGGAATTTTGATGTATTCTCTGAAATATATTCTTCAATTTTATGTGACAGATAATTTGTTGTTATGTTAATACTTTTAACTCCAAAAGAATCGAATCGATTAAGGTTGTGCTCTAAAATTGATTTGTCTCCCACTTTTAATAATGGCTTTGGCAGGCGTTCTGTAAGAGGACGAAGTCGCATTCCTTTTCCTCCCGCCATAATTACTACATCAATAGGAAGTATCGATTTACGTTTACGGAAATTTATGACGTCAACGATGACCTTATCACTATTGATTATTGGGATTATATTGAAATCACCTTCTCTTAATGCTATAAGTTGTGTGATTTCTATTTGATTTTCTTCGAGGTATTTTGGAGTTTTAAAACTTACTAAATCAACCGAGCTATCAATTTTAGCCCCATTCATTAATCCTCTTCGAACATCACCATCTGTTAATGAACCAGTTAATTTCCCCAAATCATTTATTGTAAATAAAATTGCATCTACTGCCAGTTCATCTAGCATTATTAGGGCCTTATTCAAGGGTTCATTTTCTAGAATGATATGCTTACGATAGTCCATTCATTTTATTTTTTAATGTTTCGATTATGAGGGTGCTTCCATTATCCATCTCATATACGTTCGCACCATTATAAGTTGCGTTTTCATATTTAAGCGTTGCAGAAATGATTGAATTATGTTCAAATGGAACGTGTATGACGTTTTCTCCGCATGTTCTGCCTTCTTGTCTAATTCCAAGATTAACAACATATTTCCCAAAAGATGCGGCTTCAATAATACCACTAGATGTATTTCCAATTAGTAGTTTGCAGAATTTCATTGCTGTAAAATAGGATTGCGTTCCTAGGTTTTCGACCAGAAATAATGATTGTGAATTTGAATTTTTAAGACGTTTATACATTTCCCTGTATACTGAACCTAAGGTGTCTGCATTCGGCATCGTTACAAGAACCTGATTCCTTTCAAGGATTTTGTTTAAAGATGAATAAAGAACTTCAGCATGCTTCAGATTAGATTCATGTTCAATAGTCTCAGGATGAACAGTAACAAGTATTGTTGGTTCATTTAAGTTAATGTGCCATTTATTGAGGAATGCTTCACATGTTAATAAATCAAGGTTATTGATATTCTCTAAACCAATGGCACCGGAGTAAAATGCGGTATTTGTCTTATTTATAAGATTTTTTATTCGAGTCACGAAGGCTTTAATTGCAACAAAATGTAGCGATGACGCCAGTGATATTTGGTCTCTGTAGATATTATCTATTGCTCCTTTACTTGTTTCTCCGGCATGAATATGAGCAAATTTAATACCGAATGGTATCCCTGCGGTAACAGCTGCTGCCATCTCAAACCTGTCACCTAAACATAGCACAAAATCATAGTCAACTTTTCCCCATAATTCTGCAAACAGATTGGCAGTGAAGGCATAATTTAAGGCGATATCTTTTGGTGAATCACCAAATTTCAAATTATCAATTCTATGGTCTACAAGAAAACCATCTTTTTCTATTTGTTTAATTGTTGAACCAAAATTGGTTTTTAGATGTGTTCCAAAAGCGATAATAGATAAATCAATATCACTATCCTCCTTCA
>JAKMFD010000009.1 GCA_022425625.1 Crocinitomicaceae bacterium
TTGGCCTTGTTCGTCCAGACTCTGGTGAAGTATATCTTGATGAAGTTGAAATCACAAAGCTACCAATGTATAAGCGAGCACAAATGGGTATTGGATATCTACCACAAGAGATTTCAGTCTTTAGAAAACTCAGTGTAGAAGACAATATAATGGCTATTCTCGAAATGACGGATAAGTCTCCAACACAAAGAAAAGCACGCTTAGAAGAGCTTCTAAATGAGTTTAATCTTAATGACTTTAGGAAAACTTTAGGAAATAGGCTTTCGGGTGGTGAAAAAAGAAGAACTGAAATCGCACGAGCATTAGCCACAGATCCAAAATTTGTTCTTTTAGATGAACCATTTGCAGGTGTTGATCCCATTGCTGTAGAAGATATACAAAGTATTGTCTCTGAACTAAAAAAGAAGAATATAGGGATTCTTATAACGGACCATAATGTTCAGGAGACACTTTCAATTACAGACCGTACATATCTCCTATTTGAAGGGAATATTTTGAAATCAGGGACTGCCGAGGAACTGGCAGATGATGAACAAGTCAGAAGAGTATATCTCGGAAGAAACTTTGAACTGAAGAAAAAAGTTTATTAACGAAGAACATTTACAAACCCTTTTATCATTTTTGCCTCAATTGGATTCGCGCAGGATTTATATTTTAGGGTGTATATATAAACGCCATCTTGAACAAGGTTTCCATTAAAATAACCATCCCATGAATTACCTACCTCGGTATCATAAAAAATGCGCCTCCCCCATCTGTCGTAGATATTAAACTCCCATTCATTTATTTCAAAGTCCGTAACTGGAACAAAAAAATCGTTAACCCCGTCACCATCGGGTATAAAGGTATTAGGTATGTAAATGACAAAGGGCTCCACAAATACCTCGTTACGGGCAGAATCAACGCAGCCATATTCGTTAAATACGACTTGCATTGGATAATCAGTTCCATCTTGTGTATATGCATGACTAAAATTAGCTTCGGTGGTTGAAAATTGACCATTATCAAAGAAGTAGATAAACGATGATGCGCCAACAGATTCGTCTGTAAATACAACCTCATTATCGCAGACGTCAACATTATTAGGATTTATAGAAAAGTCTGCTATCGGTGAGGGGTATACAGTTATAAAATCTTGTTGTAACAAATACAAGGTATCTGTGCATCCTTCAAGAGCCATCAAAGTTAACCCAACACTAAAGCTTCCAACTGAAGTATAGCTCAATGATGGACTTATTGCGTTAGATGTCTGACCATTACCAAAATCCCATTCATAAAGGACTTGTCCTTCAACCTGACTTTGGTTAATAAATTGAGTGCTACTCGGCGCGCAAAGTTCATTATCATAGACGTCAAAGTCTATCAGCGGTTCTGAAAAAACATATAGTTCAGATTGTACTGAGTCTGAACAATTTTCAAATACTGCACTCAGTTGAACCTCCTGCACTCCACTGGTAGAAAATTGCAAATTGGATATTGATAACTCGTTAGAATTTACAATGGATGCATTTTCACCAAAATCCCATGAATATACAGTTCCCTCTGGGCCACTAACTTCTGCTTCGAAGGCAAATAATCCATCCGAAATACATAAAGAATCACTATGGGTAAAGGCCAAAACTATAGGTTCGTTTATATTAATGATGATCTCGGAAGAATCAATACAACCAGGTGAATTACTGCCTATTAATTGAACCGTATAGGATCCAGGACTATCGTACGTATAAATAGGGTTTTGTAATAAACTTTCATCTTCACTCGTATTATTGGCACCAAAATCCCAATTTGAACTTGTAACATTACTCAAAAGACTTTCGAAAGGAACGGTCAAACCAATACAGGATATATCATCTGGAATTTGAATATCTACATTAGGTTCATCAAAAATATAAATTGAATCCTCAAAGGTGGTTGCGCAATCACCATCATCTCCAAATAAAGCAATCGTATGAAATCCCGGACTTGAAAAACTAATTGATGGTGCGTTTGCACCAGACCAATCTTGAATATTGGCCGCACTACCAAATGTCCACTGAAAGTTTGCCCCTTGATTACTCGTAGCTATACTGAAATCAAAAGAATTATTGATTATGCAAATGGAATCCTCTGCAGTCCATGAAAGTGAAAACGGATTGCCAACGGTTACATTCATGAATGCTGTGTCTGTACAAGCCAATCCCGGGTTTACGATAAGAGTGGTTAAGTAATCACCAGGTCCGGGATAGGTAAATGTCGGTGCAAAGTTGTTACTCACATCCGAAGATTGTTCTGTTACACCAAAATCCCAAGCATAAGAATTTCCCCCGAAAGAATTATTCTCGAATTGTACGGTTAAACCTTGACAATATGATACAAAGGTAGATAGCTCTTCTTGCAATGGAAGAAGTGCTTGCAAAGTTATATTGCAATCAAATACTTTAAATAAAAAATCTCTTATCGTTTCTCCTATTAACACGCCACTCCTATACTCCTGAACCCGAACACCTACAACAAAAAGACCTATTAAAGTCGGGTTTACAGTAAGCGTTCCTACGTTACTAATTTCAGTATTTGCATTTGGTCCAAGAGGAGCTTGAGCAGAAAATCCTCCAGTCCATTGTATAGGAAAATATGGAGGTGGAGGTGCTATTTGAGGTGCTGGATCAAATGAGTCCGCGCCAGAAAAGGGCGTAGCTAGGGAGTAAATCAGTTCATCTCCATCAGGGTCAGTTGCTGAATGATCAAAAACAAGTTCGTCATTATTACATATTAAATAAGGCGGATAATTTGTAAATCTCGGACTACTATTATTCGAAAACCCAGTATCAGAGCCTGGCACCTGCGTGGTTAATGTCAAGCCTGTATCGTCTGGATTTACAATATTCACGATATCAGGACCTCTACAACAGCGTTGATATGTTATGGCATACCCTCCAGGTGTAGGAGGTAGATTCAACACTTTTTGATAGACTGCTCGCTCTACACAAATTCCTGAGGGCGCTGTCGCGCAAGGATTATTAAAGTCTAAAGGGACGAAGTTGCTTCCTGGAAATGCAACATCAACAGTTTGATACAGATCTTGATTCTGCTTGTAAACGGATAGCCGCAAAGGATCATCATATTCTGCACCATCTGAATTACAATCTCTATATAATGTTATGTAGAAGCGATAGTTATTCCCTCCTAAATAATCATAGTAAATATCTCCGCCTATAATGTGAGAGGCAAATATATTGTGCATGTTCAATGCAAATAGAAGAAGAAATACAGTTCTCATCATTTAAAGAGACGTTCAAAATTTTAAAATGTTGTGTTATTTAAGCGCAGTAAAATTATTTATATCACATATGTCAAATTGATAATCATACGCATAGTGTAGAGCAAATTTTGAGCCATCAATCTCTTTCCCACCAATACCATAAAAAAAACGAATCTGCTTTTTAAAAAGTTGTTTCGCTATTAAATTATAATAAGTAGCTTTCAACGGATGTTTCGGATAGCAAAGATTATATACCCCTGAAATTTCAGCATTTCGAATAATAAGGAGCATAGCATGAATAATATCTTTTCGATGAATTAAATTCACTGGAGCCAAACCATTATCTACACTTTCTTTTTTTAATAGAAATTTTACTGGGTGCCTGTCGCTTCCTATAAGACCTGCCAAACGGAGAATTATGTGGTTGTGGGGATAGTCTCTTTTTACAACTTGCTCCGCAAGAAATACAGGATGTTCAGGCTTGACCATTGATTCTTCATTTACACTACCAATCTTTTCTTGATACACACTTGTTGAGCTCGTATAAATAAGTTGTTCACAATTTGGATACATTCCAACTATAGAGCTTATTGACTTTTCATAATTAACCCAGCCTGATGGTGGTAACATTAATAAAAGCTGATTAATTCCTGTTGGATACTCATTGACAAAGCTTACCCGCCCCGATTTATCATCAATCTTTATTTGAACATATTCAACACCAGGAAAAGCAGTCTTATTATTCAAGTCACGCGTCGCAACTATGATTCTTTGGCCATCCTCCGATAAGGCATGAAGCATTTTACTACCTAGCCATCCAGCACCAAAAATTAAAAGAGTCTTCATATCAACAAACACAAAAATAAATAAGTCTTGATGAAGAATCTAATCTTAGACATTGAACCTGCTATGAACAGCATTGTAAATCTATGAACCAACTGTTAAAAAGTATAGTTGATGTTTGTTACCTTTGTATAAAATTTGATACTATGTACGATGTAATTGTAATCGGATCGGGGCCAGGAGGATATGTAGCTGCCATTAGAAGTGCGCAGCTGGGAATGAAAACTGCAATCGTTGAAAAATACAGCACACTTGGTGGGACCTGTTTAAATGTGGGTTGCATCCCTTCTAAAGCATTACTAGATTCATCTGAGCATTATCATAATGCTACGCATACTTTTGAGAAGCACGGTATTGAGGTTAAATCACCTAAAGTTAACTTAAAACAAATGATGGCCAGAAAGGATGAAGTCATCAGCCAAACTTGTGATGGTGTTAAATTTCTTATGGATAAAAATAAGATTGATGTTCACCATGGTATGGGTTCTTTTGTAGATAAAAATACGGTAGAAATTCTAGGAGCAGATAAAAAGAAAACACAAATAAAAGGGAAAAACGTAATTATTGCCACTGGTTCTAAACCGAATTATTTTCCAGGAATGGAACCAGATAAAAAAAGAATTATAACAAGTACAGAAGCCTTGAAACTTAAAGAAATCCCCGGTAAAATGTTAGTTATTGGTGCGGGGGTTATAGGCTTAGAACTTGGATCTGTTTATAAAAGACTTGGGAGTCAAGTCGAGGTTATAGAATTTGCAAAAACAATACTTCCTACTATGGATATTAGTATAGGTAAAGAGTATGGCAAAGTTCTTAAAAAAGAAGGCTTCAAGCTACACATGGAGCATCGGGTTCAATCTGTTAAAAACATGGGTAAGAAAGTAATTGTTACCGCATTGAATAAAAAAGGTGAAGAAGTAAAAATCGAAGGAGACTATTGCCTTGTGGCGGTAGGAAGAAAAGCTTTTACCGAAGGTTTGAATCTGAAATCAGCAGGTATTTCATCAAATGATCGAGGTCAAATCGTTGTTAATGAACACTTGCAATCGAACATTCCTAATGTTTATGCAATTGGAGATGTTGTTCGCGGAGCCATGCTTGCCCATAAAGCTGAAGAAGAGGGTGTTTATGCTGCTGAATTCATTGCGGGTCAGAAACCACATATCAACCATAACCTGATTCCTGGTGTTGTTTATACTTGGCCAGAAATTGCTGCAGTGGGAAAAACAGAACAAGAATTGATTGCCGATAACATTGAATTTAAATCAGGCTCATTTCCGATAAGAGCTTTAGGACGCGCAAGAGCAAGTATGGATATTAACGGTATGGTGAAAATACTTGCCGACAAAACAACTGACGAAATACTCGGTGTGCATATGATTGCGCCAAGAGCGGCAGACCTTATAATGGAAGCAGTTACTGCTATGGAATATAGAGCTTCGGCAGAAGACCTTGCTAGGATTTGTCATCCTCACCCTACGTATACAGAGGCAATTAAAGAGGCAGCTCTATCGGCAACAGAAGACAGACCGCTTCATATCTAGGCAAGTTTAATTTATTTTTATCACTCTTTGTTGAAATATCTTACCTGCATTATTCAACCTTATGATATAGGTACCGGGATTATAATTTTGACCAAATTGATTTGTTGAGAGTTCTTCAAATAAAAACACATTGTTTTCCATGATTCTTCCCTGCATGTCAAAAATGACAAGATCAATAAGATCTGTATTAGTCAGGTTAAATTCATTTAAATTCATACGGAATGACGACTTAAATGGATTAGGATATGTCTGAAAATCAAATGGGGTTTCGATGGATTTCAAAGCAAAAGTTTCCTCCTCCAATTCATCATCACTTGAAATTATAATTGCGGAGACAGGTGTTGTAACCTCACAAAATGAACCATAGGAACTCCAGGAAGTTCCATCATTCCATGCCGCTCGAACACGATAGGTGGTATTATATGCAACTCCAGGAACCCAATTAATTCTAAATTTACTACTTGTTCCTGCAGCCATTCCATCGTACTCTCCAACTAAGTCTTCACCAACAGTTCGAACCTCGAATTTATAGCCTTGAGATAGAGAAACTGTATTACAGTACAAATTTGTCCCCATGCTCGCGAGCGAAATACCGCAAAATGCCGGCTTTAACTCCGTAACTGGAGTCCCTTGAAGTGTCACATTACATGCGGGGCCCCAAGCACCATATACACCTCCTACTTTAACACGAGCTTCTATTGAATAGGTCGTTCCGTAAGAAACTAAACTCGAATTATCTAGCCATGCCAGTCTAAACCTTGGAGAGGTAGGAATACCAGCAAAACTTGTCGATGTATTGTAAATTTCATTCGAAAGCACACCACCATTGATACGATATTCATATTCTTGGGCGTATATAATTGAATTTCCATAAAGGTTCGTAGCCGGAATTAAATTTGTTGCACCACAATTCGCAGGTCTGAGCTCTGTTTCAGGTTGTGGGACAGTTGAAATTGCACAAGATGTACCAAATTCACCCCAAAAACCATTAGAACGAATTTTAACTGAAACATTATAGGTCTGACCATATTGAACACCTGGAAATTTCCTAAATGTAATACCATTATATGCACTTGGATTTGCAACTGTATCTTCAATTATTGTACCACCACTTTCAATTCGAAATCTATACCCATCAGCTACACCTAGAGCATTCGCATGAATAGTGTCTTGCTGAATGTAGTTAATAGTTGTCCCACAATAAACAGGAGAAATGACAGTGGTAGGAACCTTGAAAGTTACAAAACACGACGCACCGAATGCGGACCAAGCTCCTGTGGGCGTTGTTCTAGTAGCCACACGAATATCATACTGTGTACAATGCTGTGGGTGACCAGGTGAAGTAAAATCAGACAATCTCAATTTATAAGTGGTCTTATCTACGTTTTCTAAAAATGCGCCTCCTATCGAGACTTCAAATCGATATTCAACTGCTCCTGTTACTTGATTACATAAAATGTTTGTGCTTTCCGTAGCTATTTCAGCACCACAAAAGGCTGCGTCTAATTGGGTAAATGGATTAGATGGAGTTGTAACCTCACAAAATGCACCAGGGGCACTCCATGTGTCTGTATCTAAATCATACCAAGAAACTCGAATCGCATAGGTTGTTGAGTACTCAATAACTCCTCCGCCAACCCAAGAAAACCTAAAACGATTTCCACGATTGTTCGCATAGGAGTCATATGTTTTAATGCTGTCTGATTGGGCCTGGTCCCAAATTTCAAATCGATAACCTTCTGCTCCTGCAACCCCATTACATCTTATGTTTATTCCTAAGCTGGGAACCGTAGTCGGACAAAATGCTGCTTTCAACTGTGTGGTTTGACTGAAACCATTGGCCGTTGTTGTCAAAATGAGGATTGCCGTAAAGAAAATTTTCAAGAACATTGTAATCAGATTCGTATAATCCTTAAAATTAGGACATTTCGCAGTCATAACAAAACATTGACTCAATTACTGATTCCAAAGTTCCCAACTTTTTAATGCTTGTTGATGCAACATACTATCTCCATTTAATACAATCGCGCCACTTTCGCGAGATTTTTTTAAAAATAATGTCTCTGAAGGATTATAAATTAAATCTATAATCAAATGCTTTTTAGTAAGGAAAGCATAGGGAATATCAATTAAATTATCGCTATTTGGAAACATCCCAACAGGCGTGCAATTGATCACTAATTTACAGGTTGACAACATCTGAGCATTTATTTCTGAATAACTAAATTGTTTTGAGCCTACAGGATTTCTGGAAATGAAAAACACATCTAAGCCTAATTTTTCTAAAACGAAAGCTACTGCTTTTGAGGCACCACCAGTTCCTAAAATAATTGCACGATGATGGTTAAAGTCCAAGAACGGTTTTATACTTTGATGAAACCCATATGCATCAGTATTATAACCACAAATCTTCCCATTACTACCTACCTTAATTGTATTTATGGCACCAATAATTTGAGCTTCCGAACTGACCTCATCAATAAATTCAAGAATGTATTCTTTAAATGGGATTGTAACATTTAAACCTTGATATTGAGCGACGCTACCGTGCATAAAATCCTTTAAAGCATCAGGTGAGCTTAATTCAATCAATTCATAAGATGCGTCGATTTTGTGCTCTTTAAAATAAGATTCGAAAAATCGTTGCGAAAATGAATGGGACAAATGCTTTCCTAAAAGACCATATTTCATCATAAACTAAATCAAAAATACAACTATTTTAATGGATTTCTTTTCATTGCTTGACAAGTAAATTACCTTTGTATCATGCAAGGCGAGGTAATAAAGTCAACAGGAAAATGGTACAAAGTACTCCTTGAGGGTGGAGCTGTCGTTCAAGCTTCTGTTAAAGGAAAGCTAAGACTCGCTGGATTAAAGACTACCAACCCCATTGCAGCTGGCGATGTTGTTAACTTAACGGTCATCGACACTTCGAGTGAAACCATATATACGATTCAAAGTGTTAAAGCAAGAAAAAACTATCTGGTGCGCAAATCGACCAATCTTAGTAAACAAATGCAAATTATTGCGGCCAATATTGACAGGGTATATTTAGTCGTTACATTGAAGTCTCCTGAAACCCAAGTTGCTTTCATAGACCGATTCTTAGTTGCAGCGGAATCTTTTAGAATTCCTGCCACAATTCTGTTCAACAAAATTGATGTTTATGGCCCGAAAGAAAAAGATTTGATGATTTACCTAACTGAAATCTATAAAGAACTCGGTTATCCGTGCCATCACATCATAGCCGAAGACCCTAACTATATTACATTCCTTAAAAAAGAAATTAAAGGGAATAAAGTAATGATTTCAGGAAATAGTGGTGTAGGAAAAACTACGCTTGTAAACTCACTAGATTCAAGCCTAGAATTGCGTGTTGGAGAAATATCAAGAGCACATGAACAAGGGAGGCATACAACAACTTTTTCCGAAATGCACGCCCTAGAAAGTGGTGGATTCATCATCGACACACCAGGGATTAGAGCTTTTGGTCTGGTTGATCTTGAAAAAGAACACTACGCACATTATTTTCCCGAAATGCGTGAGCTCCTTGGCGCTTGTAAATTTCATAACTGCCGCCATCTTGAGGAGCCTAAATGTGCAATAAAAAAAGCTGTTGACGAAGAAAAAATTGCATCTTCTCGATACCTGACTTACCTTCAACTTATGTCTGAAGATGCCTCCGAAAGCTATCGTAAAAATGACTTCAAATGAAAATTGTAACCCAGCGTGTTGCTTGTGCAGATGTAAAAATTGAAAACAAACTTCATTCACAAATTAGTAATGGTCTACTAATTTTAATAGGTATTGAAGAAACCGATGAAAAATCAGATGCAGACTACCTTATTCAAAAAACAGCGGGTTTAAGGATATTTAATGATCAACATTCCAAGATGAATTTGACGGTCAATGATATTAATGGAGAAATCCTTGTAGTCAGTCAATTCACTTTACATGCGAATACGAAAAAGGGCAATAGACCAAGCTTCATTAAAGCGGCTAAACCGGAGAGAGCCATTCCACTTTATAACTATTTTTTAGCCCAGCTAAATGGCCAGCTTCAAACAGAAGTTAAAAGCGGTGTTTTTGGTGCCGATATGAAAGTTTCACTAATTAATGATGGGCCTGTTACCATCATTATAGATTCTAAAAATAAGGAGTAAGTTACTTTTCTTACATTTGAATCATGACTTTTTTAACGGAACCTGAGATTGATAATATAATTCACAAACAAAATATTTTTTTTGGTTCGCATCGAACAAAATCTATTTCATTTAGAAAAAATGCTTTAACTCGTTTATTGGCAGCTTGTGAAAAATATGAACAAGAAATTTTAAACGCCCTTCATAAAGACCTAAAGAAATCGAAGGAAGAAGGCTTCCTTACGGAGTTCAATTTAGTAGTTTCAGAAATAAAACTACACCTAAAAAACTTAAATAAATGGAGTCGATCAAAACGGGTAAAAACACCTGTTATTTTACGACCTTCTAGCAGTAGAATTTATTTCGAGCCCATTGGAATTAACCTAATTATTGCTCCATGGAATTATCCTTTTTTACTTCTTTTTTCCCCGCTTATTGGAGTGTTGTCTTCTGGTAGTTGCGCTATTTTGAAACCTTCAGCAGACAGTATCCATACAGCCTCCGTAATGGATAAAATCATCAAAGAAACCTTCGACGAAGCTCATATTTCAATTGTGCACGGAGATAAAATGGAAAATCAAATTTTATTTAAAAAACGTTTCGATCATATTTTTTTCACGGGAGGGAGTGCTTTGGGTAAAATTGTGATGAGAGCTGCTGCTGAATTTCTAACACCTGTTACCCTCGAGCTTGGGGGCAAGTCACCATGTATTGTTGACCGTAGCGCTTCACTTAAAGTAGCTGCAAAAAGGATTGCTTGGTCTAAAACTATTAATGCCGGGCAAACATGTATTGCTCCTGACTACCTTCTTGTTCATAATTCTATCAAAGAAGCGCTTATGAAAGAAATAGATTGTGCTTGGAATGAGATGTACGGGAGTCCAGTTTTAGCAAGTCCAAATTATCCAAAAATTATTCATCAAAGACATTTTGATCGCCTTGTTAAGCTAATGGATTCATCAAAAATAAAATTTGGTGGAGCTGTAAATAAAGAAACTTGTCAAATTGCACCTACCATTTTAAAAGATGTTTCAACTGATGATCCCATAATGCAAGAAGAAATTTTTGGTCCACTATTACCAGTCATTGGTTTTGATACTATTGAGGAAGCTTTAGCATTAATTCACAAATTCGAAAAACCATTGGCCGTATATTATTACGGAAATTCAAGCAAAGCACAGCCTGTCTTGAATAAAATAAGTTCAGGTGGCGCGTGTATTAATGATGCGATGATGCATATGGCTAATCCCAACCTGCCATTTGGAGGAGTAGGCCATAGTGGTTTCGGTGCTTACCATGGATACAATAGTTTTCTTTGTTTTTCTCATAGAAAATCAGTGTTGACGACACCTACTTGGATTGACTTACCCTTCAAATATGTGCCCTTTAAAGGCTTCAAATGGCTTAAAAAGTTCTTGACATAAAAAAAGGGGCCTGTTTAAGCCCCTTAACATTTGTATCGTTTGAGGTTTAAACTTTAGTAACATTTACAGCGTTAAGACCTCTTTGTCCCTGCTCTACTTCAAATTCAACCGTATCGTCCTCCTGAATATTGTCAACCAATCCAGTTTTGTGAACGAAAACGTCTTCTTTTGATTCTTCATCAACGATAAATCCAAATCCTTTTTCATTGTTGAAAAATTTTACCACTCCTTTTTTCATTGTACTTGTATTATTAATTATTAATCTTTAGTCTGCTGTCTGTTTTGTGCTTTCTGATCCATTTCGTCCTTAGTCATGGTCTTGTTTTCTGGTGCACTGTCCCAATCTATTTCACTACCACCTGTCGATGATGCTCTTCGGTTTTCTTTCTTTTCTAATTTCTCTCTCTTCTTTCTCTCGCGATTTTTTTCACGTTGTTTTTTAAAAAAAGTTTCTTGTGATCGTCCCATCGTTACTCTTATTTAGTTTTTAAAGATAATGTAATTAATGGTTAGAGATATAAAATCAAGATGAAACAACTGCACAATGTATTGTTGAGAATTATATTTTTTTGAATTTTTAAGCAAAAAAACACATCGTGCTGGGACTATTTTGAATCCCTTGGGCTTTTAACTAGGCTGTATGACCGCAGGCGCTTTGCAGGTTTTCGGTTTGTTTTGAAAAAAGTGGGAACGGTATATTTTTTACCATTCTTATCATAGCTATATACCATAAAGTGAAGATGCGCCATTGTCGAAAACCCTGTGCTTCCCGATTTACCTATTTTATCTCCTACTTTTACTAAATCACCTACTTCGACTAAAGCTCCATTCTCTTCTAGGTGCCAATAACCTG
>JAKMFD010000017.1 GCA_022425625.1 Crocinitomicaceae bacterium
AGCTAAAAGAGAACGACTATAAAAGAAATACGCAGCTTAAAGAAAGAATTATTGTTGATTTACAGACGCTGAGAAATGAATGTGAGATTATTCGCGAACTTGAAAAAAAGTTACGAATAGCTCAAGACGAGTGGGAAGATGTCGGTCCGGTTCAGCATGAACAATGGGAAGGCTTGAAGTCCAGCTATTGGGAAGTTGTTCGTTCCATTTATGATAAGATTAACAAACATTACGAACAGCATCGTGCATCTCAGCAAGAAAACCTGAAAAAAAAGCAGGTCATATTGAAAGAATTGAAGTCATTTTTAGATGAAAATCAAACGGTAAATGGTCAAAAAGAATGGCGAAAATGTACAGAAAAAGTTCTTGAATTTCAATCCTCTTGGAAAAAAATAGGTTTTGCTCCTAAAAAAGATAACGATGAGATATGGAAAGAATTTCGGGGGTTATGTGATACCTTCTTCTCTAATAAGAAAGACTTTTTTAAAGTTCGTGACGATAAAGATAGAGATTCACGAGATGCAAAAAGAGCATTAATAGATAAAGCCAATGAACTTAAGTCGTCTAAGGATTGGAAGGAAGCTTCACATACCTTAATTCAATTGCAAAAACAATGGAAGACTTTAAAGGGTGCAGGGCGATACGAAAAGAAGCTTTGGGAGGAATTTAGAGGGGCATGTGACTATTTTTTCACTCAAAAAGAGGATGCGGCTAAGGCATTGGATAAAGAGCTTACTCTAAATTTAGAAAGGAAGCAAGCTTACATTGTATCAATTAAGCAGAGGCCGGTTAAGTCTGATCAAGACATAAAAGAAATTATTAGTGAGTTTCAAGCTATAGGAAATGTGGCATCTGCCCATTATAATAAGCTTATGTTAAGCTTCAATAAAGCCATTCAGGCGCAGCTTTCTAAATCTGACATGTCACCTGAAGCTGCAGATTTATTGATGTTTAAGTCTAAAATAAATGGTCTTTCATCATCTCAGGATGCTTCCTCTCAATATCAACGAGAGCGTAAAGCATTACGGATGAGGATTACCGAGCTAGAAAATGAGCTTATTAAGGCAGAAACGAACATGGGCTATTTTTCTGTTTCGAAAGGTGCAGAAAAGTTATTTGCCCAAGTGAATCAAAAAAACGATCAAATCAAAAAGGACATATCTTTGTTAAAAAGGAAAATAAAATTAATTCCAAATGAATAGTTTTACGAATAGTGTCCTTTTATTTTTTAGTATTCCACTTATTGGCTTTTGTATATATGTAGGTTATGATGTTCAAATTGACTTCTTACATTTATCAGGGGCTGAACTCCCTTTTCAATCCTATATTTATTTGGCTTTTGGCTTGCTTTTCTTTGGTTTGTTAGGTTGGAGGAGTGTTAGAAGATGGATGGGTGTCTATATTGTAAATAAGACAAATCGTTTTACTTGGAATACTCCAATCAGTAATAAAAGAAAACAGCGCGTAATCACCTATACACTGCTCGAAGTTCTAGTAATGTCGAGCCTTGCATTCGCCTTGTATGTCACTCTCGGGTTATGGGTTTTTCCCGCAGCTGTGCTTATGTTTTTTTCATTGGAAAGTATCATTTTCCTGTTAGCCGGAGTAAAGAGTAGATTTCGTGTTGGAGTATCTTCAAAGGCAATTATTGCAGCAGATCGAGAAGTTGTAATAGTTTATTTTTCTGGCCTCCAAAAAATAACATTGGGTAAAGATTCAATTTATTTTGACTACATTAAAGAACTACAACTCTTATTCCCGACAGACTGCCTTGAGAAAGATCAAATTAGTGTCTTTAAAAAAGAGGTTCAGAAAATGATCGATCGAGATAAGGTGCTCATTAGAAATAACGACTAATTATGGAGAATGCTCAGATTCTTATTGTTGAGGATGATTTATCTTTTGCTGAGAATGTTAAATTTCAGCTTTCTACTTCTGAAATCAAAAGCGATAATATAATATCTGTAACCTCTATTGCAGAGGTAATAGAGGTTCGCGATTTTCAAGAGCCTGATGTCATTCTTTTAGATTTGAATATTGAGGACTCAAGTGGCGTCGAAACATATGAGAAGGTTTTTAATATTTTTCCATTAGCGTCCGTAATAGTTTTGTCAGGGATGGATGATGAATCTATTGCTTTAGAAATCGTTTCTAAGGGAGGTCAAGATTATGTCATAAAGAGTGCTTTAAATGCAAAAGTTCTGGAGCGAACAATCAAGTATGGTTTGTTACGTCGTGAATTAACTCAGAAGGTTAGAAAATCAGAGATGAAGTTCAAGGATGTCTTTAATAAATCTCCTCTTCCTATAATTCAACTTATCGGTCTCGATCTTCAAACTGGTTTAATCAATGATGCGGCTCAAAAACTCTATAATGCCTCGCCTCAAGAATTGACAAAAAGACCTTTTAGTAATTTCAATGCAGATAAAAGTCAAAAAATCACTGCTGATGGTGGGCGCTTTATTCAGCTCACAAATGATGGAGAAGAAATTATTGTAGATATTGTTATTAACGAAATTGAACCTGATACTGATCAATTGGAGTATATCGCTTTAATTATAGATAAAACCAAAGAGTTAGAATTCGAAAAACGTAAATTTGAGGTCGTTTCTCAAGCTGAAGAGTCAGAAAAGAAAAAAATAGCAAGAGAACTCCATGACGGTCTTGGGCAACAAATGGTTTTATTGAATCTATTGTTCCAAAATTTCAATCCCTCTGATGCTCAAAAAGAAAGCTTTAATGATCTTCAGAACTTATTGCAAAATTGTATAAGAGAGGTGAAAGATATCGCATACAACCTGTTGCCTCCAGAGCTTGAAAAAGGATTTTTAAATGCTATTGAACGTTTCGCTCATAGGATTAGCTCGATAGGGAAGATTCAATTTGTAATTGATATTGAGGAAGGTATTCAAGAACAGGATTTAAATAGTGTTGACAAGTTTAATTTATACCGAATTATTCAAGAGTTATTTAATAATTCATTAAAACATGCCGAAGCCTCTGAGTTTAGTATTTCATTGAGAAGAATTGATGGTGGTATTGAGCTAAAGGCTATGGATAATGGTGTTGGTTTTGAAATGGAAGCGATACAAAAAGGTTTAGGTATAGAAAACATTCAATATCGCATGAATATGGCGGGCATAAAAGGGACTTTTAATTCAATAAAGGGTAAAGGAACTTCGATAACAATGAATTTAAAGTCGCTCTAAGCCTCAGGTAATACTTTCTTTATTTCAAGTATAATATCATTGACCTTTATGTGCTGAATACATCCATTTGTATCAGATTTACATCTATTCCCAAGCTTAGAGCAAGGGGTCTTTTGACTGGGGCTAATCATTTCTTTAGATCGAGTACCTGGTTTGTAAGGAAACATGCCTAGACTCGGCTTTGTACAGCCCCAGAATGATATAATGTCTTTCTGATAAGCGGCAGCGATATGCATTAATCCGGTATCATTTGACAATACTAAACTTGACTTTTTTACCACGAATGCAGATTCTTCTAGGCTCAGTTTGCCACATAAATTGTGAACATTTTTTCCAATTGCCGCTGATACGATTTTGGCTCCTTTTTTTTCGTCCTGAGCTCCCCCTACAAGTAAAACCGGCATCTTTAGAACATTACAGGTTTGAATAATGTGTTCTGCTGGAAGTGTTTTTTTTGGGTATGAGGCACCAATAACCCAAGCGATGTATGTTTGTTCTATTGAACATTCAGTCTTATTTGGAGCAAGTCTAAAATCATCAATAAGGTGAAAATCCAAACCCTTGCCATCATTTTTGGCACCTGTATTCTCAATTGTTTTGAAATACCTATCTACGATATGTTCTCTGTTTAGAAGGTCTAAACCAGTTCTTACAAGAACCAGTTTTTTTAAATTCTCCTTATTGACAATCCGAATATCTTTGGATAAACCACTTCTGATTTTAAGTGATTTTAAATTATTTTGAAGGTCAATTACCATTTCGTATTTCTCAAGCCTCAAGCACTCTTTTAAATGTGGTTCTTCGAGTGTAAAAAGTTTATCTATGTATTGATTGTTCTGAATTGCTGATTTAAACTGACGTTTAACTAAATAGTGAACCTCATATCCTGATTTTTTAAGGGCTCTTATAATTGGGCTTGTCAATACAATATCTCCAATTGCACTGAACCTGATGACCAGAATCTTTTTCCCTTTTTCTTGATTTATTCTTCCCATATTTTCTTAAGAAAAGAACGTATTTCTTCAAGGGCTATTGTAGAAAAAGTTTCTTCGATTTGACCATATTCAGTAACGGTACAAGATTTACAGCTCTGAAACAGGTGATTTAATCCATCTAATTCCTTGAGCAAATGTAACTTATCGTTTTTTGGTAATAAATCCTTGTAACCTTTTATATTTTCTTTACTTGTAACTTGAATGTCTCGAGAACCAATTAAAACCAAAGTATTACAAGCTATATTCGGTATATGCATACTGGGCGAGTATCTTATAAACTCATACATCCAAGGGTTTAGAATTGACATTTTTACAGCATCAATAATTTGCGCCTCTTCATTTTTTTTAATGAACTTTTTCTTCCTTAATTTTCTGGCAAACATTTTTGAAATAGCCGTTAATTCTGGCTCGAGTTCTTCTATGTTTTTCGAGTTCACAACGGCATCCCAAACAGCGTCATTAAAAGCATTTGTTAATTCCAATTGCGCACCTTTTTCTCCAATACTTTCCGCTAATAATCTTGTTTGAATCTTTAATATAGAATCCCCTCTGATTGACGTTCCTGCTAGTGAAACAATACCAGACAGATTTGGGATGGTTGCACCTAAAATATTTGCAATGAGGCCCCCTTCACTATGCCCCATAATTACAATTTTAGTTGAATCCACTTCTGGACGATTCTTTAAATAAAAATACGCTGATGCTGCATCTTTTGCAAAGTCAAAAGTAGTTGCTGAGGTGAATTCACCCTCGGAATCAAATGTTCCTCTATCGTCATATCTTAAAACAGCATAGCCTTGATTTGATAAATAATCCGCGAGCACCCAAAAAGGTCTGTGACCCATCATTTCTTCGTCTCGATTTTGAGGCCCACTGCCACTAACCAATACAATGGCAGGAAGATTCGTTTTATTTTTAGGTAATGTTAGTGTTCCTGCAAGGGAGAAGGAATCCTGCAGGTTTTTAAACTTAACCTCCTCCTGAATATAGGAATAAGGGGCTTTTGGATTTTGAGGTCGTTTTGCCTTCTTAGGTTTAGTTTTTTCTCGATAAAAAATCATTGTTTCAACAATTGGTCCTTGTTTAAAGGTTCCAGAAATCGAATCATTGTAATAGATTCCTTCGAAGGTAACCCCGAGATTCGTCATTTCAACTTTGATCGTCTGGTCTGCGGCGATCACAATTTCTGCAGGCATATCAAACGCTTGTTGTTTAGGAGAATCAACGGTAATGGTACTTTTCTTCGCGTCTTTTTTTATATGGAAGACCAAAGGTAGATCGGCAGCCTCTAAAGTAGCATACCAATCTCCGTATGGTGATTGACATAAACACGCTTGTGCAATAATTATAAAGAAAAAAGTAAGTTTCATTATACAGGAATATTTAATTTCTTTAAAATGAAATGCATTAACCAGGCAGGCCCAATCAGTAAGAACTGTATGTCCTGCAGAAAGGAGGGTTTTTTCCCTTCAATGTTATGTCCTATAAATTGAAAAACCCAGCTAAAGGCAAAAATCCCAATATAAATCCAAAGTGCATACATCGAGACATTGATTTTTGAGCATAGAAATATACATCCAATGGAGAACAACAACATTCCTAATGAAAGGGAAACTGACAGAGAGACATAGTAGAGCAACACTAGAACGAGTGCAATAAGCGCCCAACTTAGATTAATCCCTTCATAGATATAAATTTCCCATGGAAAAGGAATGATAGAAACTAGACCTACAATACTAAAGAATATGGCTGGTACGCAAATCCAATGAATAAGTTTATTGGTGCCATTCTTATGACTTTCACCATATTGATTTAAAAGGGAATTTATTTTTTTCATGCCCTAATATAAAGGGAATCTAGGGAAAAATGAAGTTTATTTAAAAAGCCTTTTTAACTCACTTGCTTCTGAAGGGTCCATTTTGCCTGCGAGTATTAAAGAAAGTTGTTTGCGTCTTAAAGCCGCATTAAAACGTTCAATTTCTTCTTTTGATTCTGGAATTAATTCAGGTACTTGAATCGGACCTCCATGCTGGTCTACGGCAACAAAAGTATAGATTGCATCATTACACTTTTCGCGAGCTCCTGTAACCTGGTCTTCCACAAATACATCAATAATGATTTCCATTGACGAATAAAACGACCTTGAAACTTTAGCCTCTAAAGTGACAATTGATGCTTGCTTTATTGGTTTTTTGAAGGAAACATGATTTACTGAAGCGGTAACCACCACCCTGCGGCAATGTCGATGTGCTGCTACGCTTGCAATGACATCCATCCATGCGAGTAGTTCACCGCCAAATAAGTTGCCTAAAGTATTGGTGTCGTTTGGTAAAACTACTTTAGTTGCAATGGAAAGAGTATCTATAGCTTTTCTTGTTTTCATGCCACAAATTTAAGCAATACTTTCATTTAGCTTTCGAGATTGCTGCTATTAATCGGCTTTAAAGGTGATGTTTTACGTTTCAGGATTAGGGGGCTTAGATTTAGGCAAAAAATAAATAATTGGTTATCTTAGCAAACCTTAAACTAAGTCAATCGTTACTATAAAAAACAACCAATGAAAATTTCACTATTTCTCTTTTCAATTTCTTTCTTTTTAGTTGGCGCATTAAATGCCCAAAATACTCGGGTTTTTGATCCCACCAATGCCCGTGACGGTGAATCTGTAGAATATTGTCATCAGCACATAAAAATGAAAGAATTAAAAAAGGACCTGAACTTCAAGGCACTTAATGCCGAAGCTCAAGCAGAGTTTGAAGAGAAGCTTAAAGAAACAACCCCAAAAGGTGTGGTTTACAAAATCCCAGTTGTTTTTCATGTTCTACATAATGAGGGAGTCGAAGATATTTCGGATGAACAAATTTACGATGCGCTATCTGTCTTGAATCGTGATTTTAGAAAACAAAACGCAGATACGGCGAACGTAAATTCAGATTTTGAAGGTATGCCAGCGGATAGTGAAATAGAATTTGTTCTTGCTACAAAAGCTCCTAACGGCCAATGCTTCAAGGGTATTACCCGAACAACATCTGTAGTAAGTCTGCAAGGTGATGATGGACAAGCTCAAGTAAGTGCTATTGTCCAAGGTAATGATGTCTACAATGGTACTTGGGCAGGAAATAAATATTTAAACATCTTCGTTTGTGGTGATATCGGGGGTGCAGCTGGTTATACATACAATCCTGGGAATTGGAATGCGAATAGCATGACAAATGGTATTTGGATATTACATAATTATACGGGTTCTATAGGGACGAGTTCAGTTGGTACAAGTCGAACATTAACACACGAAGCTGGTCACTGGTTAAATTTAAGTCACACGTGGGGAGGAGATAATAACCCGAACGTTTCAACGAGTTGTAATCAGGACGATGGTGTTCAAGATACACCTCTGTGTATAGGGGTTACGTCTTGTAATCAAAATTCAAATGGTTGTAGTGGCGATAATGCATATTGGGGATTTGATATCCGAGATAACATTGAAAACTACATGGATTATTCATACTGCTCTAAAATGTATACGGAGGGACAGCGTTCAAGAATGCGAGCGGCACTTCAAGTAACGAGCACTGGTCGTAAAAATTTATGGCAAGTCAGTAATCTTAATGCTACTGGAGCAACTGGTGATCTCGTGTTATGTAAAGCACAATTCGAAGCAGATCGAACGACTATTTGCTCGGGAAATGATGTTCAGCTTACAGATGATTCATATAATGCTGTTTCATCATGGGATTGGTCAATATCTCCTGCAACAGGTTGGTCATTTGTTGATGGAACCAACAGTAGCTCTCAGAATCCGAAAATTTCTTTTGATGAAGAAGGTCTTTACTCAATTACCTTAACAGCTTCAGATGGATCAACCACCGATGTTGAAACAAAGAATAATTTTATTCGTGTTCTTCCCTCAGCAGCAGGTTTACCTTATTGGGAAGGGTTTGAATCCTATACCTCTCTTCAAAACCTAACAACTTGGGAGGTTGTAAATTTAAACAACAACAACGCCTTTACTTTGGAATCTAGTTTCGGACACTCAGGTACCAAATGTGTACGACTTCCTAACTTTGGTCAGCAAGGCCAAAATATAGATGAATTAATTTCTCAATCCATAGATATGTCTTCAGTGCCTGAAACAGAGGATATTACATTAAGCTTTAGGTATGCTTACCGTACAAGGCCATCTGCAGGCTATGAACGACTAAAAGTCTTTGTTTCGAAGGATTGTGGTGAGGAATGGTCGCAGAAAAAAACACTTGGTGGGAATCAATTAGGATCAGATGTTTCTAATACAAGCTGGTACCCGACATCGGCGACAGATTGGAAAACAGTACATGTTACGAACATAAATGAATCGTTTTATACTTCAAATTTTAGAATGCGCTTTAGATTTGAAGGAGAAGGAGGAAACAATATTTATTTAGATGATATAAACCTTTACACCGGTGGTCCATCAGATGAAATTGTTGCGGGTATCTCTGAGAATCTTCAAGAAATCAGTTTGAATATATATCCAAATCCTGTTGAAGGAAACATTTCGATAGATTTTGAATTATCGGCAAATCAAACAGTTCAGTTGGAAGTTTTTGATATTCTTGGAAAATCGGTTCGATCGTTATCTGTTTTTGGAAATCTTGGAATGAATAGCGTGGTTTTAGATTCCGAATTGTTTGCTAAAGGGACTTATCGAGTTCAACTTCAAGGTGAAACGGTCACGGCTACCTTACCATTTGTAAAGCTTTAGGAAGGAGCTTTAAAAAAATCTTGCACGAGACCTGTCTTGTGTTTTCCAATAATTTTAATGAGCGCCGATTTATCGGCGTTTTTTATGCCTTCAATAGTTTTAAAAGCGTTAAATAGTAAGGTCACTGTTTTTGGTCCAATTCCAGGAATGACGTCAACTGCTGTATGTAGTGCTGCATTGCTTCTTCTGTTTCTGTGATGCTCGATACCGAATCTATGAGACTCGTTTCTCATGAACTGAATAACCTTAAGGCTTTCACTTCTCTTATCCAAATAAATTGGAAACCTATCGCCAGGGAAAAAGATCTCTTCTAAACGTTTGGCAATACCTACAATTGGTATTTCTCCTCTCAGACCAAGTGAATCTAAAGCTTCAACGGCTGCGCTCAACTGACCTTTCCCACCATCGACAATTACGAGCTGCGGTAATGTTCTTTTTTCATCAATAAGTCTTTTGTAACGTCTATAAATCACCTCTTTCATTGTTGCGAAATCATCTGGACCCTCCACTGTTTTTACATTGAAATGTCGGTAGTCTTTTTTTGATGGCTTTCCATTTTTGAAGACAACACAGGCTGAAACTGGAAAGCTCCCATGGAAATTTGAATTATCGAAACATTCCATATGGATTGGTATAGATTTTAGTTTAAAATCTTTTTTAATCGTTTCGAGTATTCTTTGTTCGTTATTGTTTGCTGTCTGAAGAATTGCTTTTTTTCTCTGATTTAAAATAAAAGCGCTAACATTCTTTAAAGAAAGTAAAATGAGTTCTTTTTTTGCGCCAATTTTAGGACATTCAAACTTATAGTCCGGATGTTCGAAATTAAGTTTTTCGTTTACGAGCACAGTTTGATTGTCACTTCTAAACTTTTCTTTCAAATAGTCAATCTGAACAGAGCAAATTTCATCAGCAGTCTTGTTTAATTGATCTTTAATTTTATTACTGTATGCATAGACTACGGAACCCTCTTTTATAACCATAAAGTTCAAGTAAAAGGTGTTTTCTTTTTTGATAATAGTAAAAACATCTAGGTCTTTTAGGTTTGAAACAATGATTGATTTAGAGGTGTATTTTTTTATGCTTTCAATACTTTTTTTAACGTGATTGGCCTTTTCAAATTCATAATTTTCAGCTAAGCTTTTCATACGCGAAGCTAAAAGCGAAATCAAGGATTTTGTCTTACCCGAAAGCAGAAGTTTTGCCTCCTCAATGATCTCATTGTAGGATTGTTCTGATTGTTTATTTTCACACGGGCCTTTACATTTTCCGATATGATAGTCAAGACATATTACGTATTTTTTTTCTCGAATTTTTTGTTCAGATAGCTCGAGCTTACAGCTTCTTATCGGATATATTTCATAGATAAGATTCAGTAACACATTCATGTGTCGGACACTTGTATATGGGCCGAAATAACTTGACCCATCTTTGATTTTTTTTCTTGTAGAAAATATTCTAGGAAAGGGCTCATTTTTGATTACGATCCAGGGGTAGGTTTTGTCGTCCTTTAATAAGACATTATATTTGGGTTGATGAGATTTAATGAGATTATTCTCTAACAATAAAGCATCTGTTTCTGAGTCTACAATAACATGTTCAATAGTACGAATTGATTTTACGAGGACACTTGTTTTAAAGTTGGAGCTATTTTTTGAGAAGTAAGATTGAACCCTTTTTTTCAGATTCTTTGCTTTCCCAATATATATGATACTTCCTTCACTATTTAGGAATTTATAGATTCCAGGAGATGCTGGTAGAACCTTTAAAGAGTTATAAAGATCATCTGATTGGGATTTCATAAGTTAAAAGTAAAAACTAATCCGTAGAATTACTCAATCGTTTATATTTGTATACATGTTGGATGAGATTATTTTAAATGCATTGAAGGAAGATATAGGTGAAGGTGATCACTCTTCCCTAGCATGCTTGAAAGAGGAGGACACAGGAGTTGCAAGGCTTCTGGTCAAAGAAGCGGGAATTCTTGCGGGTGTTCACGTAGCTCAGCGTGTATTCAAGTTACACGATGCGTCTCTTGAAATCGATGTTTTTATTGAAGACGGTGCAGCTATTAAAGTAGGCGATATCGCAATGGAAGTTAGGGGTAAAGCTCAATCAATATTGAGCACGGAGCGTCTTGTCCTAAATATTATGCAAAGAATGAGTGGTATTGCCACAAAAACCCATCACATAGTTACACAAATTAAACATACTGGAGCAAAGGTGCTCGATACTAGAAAAACAACACCTGGCATAAGAGTTTTAGAAAAAATGGCTGTTGTTATCGGAGGAGGGATGAACCACAGATTTGGTCTATATGACATGATAATGTTAAAAGACAATCATATTGATTTTTCAGGAGGTGTAAAAAAAGCCATTCAAAAAACGACAAGCTACGTTTCCTCATTGAGTAAATCAATTAACATAGAGGTTGAAATAAGATCCAAAGATGAACTGCTTGAAGCTATTGAAACGGATGCAGTACAACGAATTCTTCTTGATAATTTCACCCCAAAAGAATTAAAGGAATTGGTGCCTTTGATCCCAGGTCATATTGAATCTGAAGCCTCAGGTGGCATCACTGAAGAAACAATTGTCGCCTATGCTGAAACTGGTGTGGATTTTATTTCTATGGGTGCATTAACACATTCAGTGAAAAGCCTTGACCTGAGTTTAAAAGCCTATTTCTGATAAGATTTTAGATCCAATAAAAAATCAACATCTTGCTCAATTTTATTGCCAACAACTATGAGATTTGCTCCATTTTCATGCGCGTCTTCAATAGCTGAAATTGTTTTTAATCCACCACCAATGATTAATGGGGAACCTATTGAGGCCAAAGAACGAATCATTTCCATATTTACAGGTTGAACGGCGCCACTTCCAGCGTCAGCATATATAAGTTTATGCCCTAAGTATTTGCCAGCTATTGCAGTTTTTCTTGCGATGGATATCGCATCTTGAGGTATTGGAGTTGTTCTTGATACATATTCCACAGCGGTTATTTTTCCGCCATCGATGAGTAGGTATGATGTTGGGATGACATCAATATTAAGGTTTTCGAGCTCCTCAACGGCTTTCACATGTTGCTCAATAAGGAAATCTGGATTTCTCCCTGATATGAGTGACAAAAACAATAGCGCATCTGCATCTTTTGATAAATGATGTGAAGCTCCGGGAAATAGAACTAATGGTAGATCTAGTTTATTTCTTGTTTTCCGAACGCATATTTCGAAGTCTTTCTTGGAAACGGAGCTTCCGCCGATAAAAACCATATCGGGTTTTGCAAATTTTATTTTATCCAAAAAATCATCTAAGGCAGTATTCTGGCCAAATTTATCAGGATCAATGAGTACTGCAATACCTTTATTGAGATTTTTGATTTTTTTTAAAATATCCATGACTATTCTATGGTGAAGGTTAAGAATTGATTGTCTATTTTTTCATGCCCAATCAAAACCTCAATATTTGTTAGATTGCTTTTTACAACACACATAGTTTTTGAAATGCCTCGTTCTAAAACGCGTATGCATTTTTTAAAATCTAGACCGGGTTCGTCAATTTTTTTGTAAATACTTTCTTTAATAGACCATAAAGTTGTCATATCATCAATGGATGAGGTGTTAAATAATTTTGATTCTGCATCCGAACAGAATTTTGACGCTACCTTTACGGATCTTAGGCTAGGAATTTCAATATCAATACCAACAGAATTCTGAGAAAGACATAAACAAATGGCAGCGTCCGAATGCGAAATAGAAATATGCATTTTCGAATCTTTTAAATAAGGTTTTCCCGAATCCAAATATGATATTTCTTGATTTTTGATCATTTCGTTGCGTAGCTGGCGTGCACCAATGAATTCGATTTTACGATTAGGGTGTTGCAATGCTTTGAGCTGTTTTCTCTCCTTTTCAAATAAGAATGTATCAATGTTGACACAAGACTTATCTAGCATCCCAAACTTTATTCCAAAACGTTCAAAAAAAATCATGAAAATTCATTTTTTTCTAACAAAAAATTGTTGTAAATTTAAAGGAAATGTAGTAAGTCTCCTGTTTCTATGAATTCTTTTTTGCAATTCTTTAAAGACCGTGATTTTTTCTATATTTACCCTCTTAAAACTACAGAATTTTAAACAATCGATTTATATAACTATGGTTCGTAATTTACTTTTTATTTGTCTAAGCCTCTTGATGTCAAGTGCTTACGTGTTTTCTCAAGGTGGTCAAGGTTCCGTTAAAGGTAGCCTTATTGATGCTGATAACGGTGATGCTATATATGGTGCATCTGTGGAGCTAACTCAAAATGGTACTCGGAAAGGTATTGCCAGAACAGATTTTGATGGTGGGTTTCGAATTGGAAATTTACAGCCGGGGTCTTACGTAGTTGAGTTTAAGGCTACGGGTTTTAATACTCAAAAAATTGAAGGCGTTGTTATATCTTCCGATAAGATTACCTTCTTTGATGAAACTGAAATGGTAAAGACTGATGACATGCAAGATTTACCTGAAGTCACGGTCATTAAATATGTTGTACCTCTAATTGATAAAGATGGAGGGGCTTCAGGCCGAACGGTAACTAGAGAAGACATTGCTCGATTGCCAGTAAGATCTGCTGCCGGTGTAGCAGGAACCGTTGGTGGTGTTAATGCAAACGAAAGTTCAGGTGCTTTATCGGTGAGAGGTTCTCGATCTGATGCAACATACTACTACATTGATGGTATTAAAGTTCGTGGTTCTTCAAACCTTCCAAAATCTGCATTGCAAGAGGTTTCCGTTATAACAGGTGGTGTTCCTGCAAATTATGGTGATGTTACGGGTGGTATTATCTCTATTACAACGAGAGGTCCATCTAGGACTTACTTTGGTAGTTTCGAGGCGGTATCTTCAGGGTTTTATGTTAATGGTGCAGATCCTGACGGCTATGACGGAAAGGTCTATGGTCTAGACAAGTTTGGATACAATCTTTTTGAAGGAATGCTTTCAGGCCCGTTATTAATGAGAAGAGATTCTGCCGGGAATAAAACAAATCCAATTTTGGGTTTTTTAATTTCTGCAAATTTTACGGATAGGTTAGACGGTCGTCCACTTTCAGGTGGTACTTACAGAATTAAGAAGGATGTTAGAGATGACCTTTTAGCGAATCCTTTGAGACCAACCTCCACAGGTTTTGGAACTTTCCATAATGCCCTTTTTCTAAGAGAGTCTGACTTTGAAAAAACCCCATGGAGAATGAATGCAAGATCTTCGTCACTTTCTGCGCAAGCTAAAATTGATGTCAATACTGGGCCGACTGTCAATCTTCAGTTTGGTGGATCTTTAAATTACAGTAATGGCAATAACTTCTCATACTCTGGATCACTATTGAATTTTGGAAACTTTGGGGTTTCTGAAGCTTTAGACTATAGAGTGTTTGGAAGATTCACACAGCGTTTTACAAATGACAACGAAAGTAGTTCTAAAATTAAATCCGCGAGTTATAACCTAATGGTTGACTATTCAAAATCTACTAGAGATGTTTACGATCCGAAGCACAGATACAATATGTTTAACTACGGGCACGTTGGTCGATTTGAAACTTCGAGAACTCCTTCATACGAATTTGATGCAATTACAAATACATATGTACACAATGGCTTTAGAGATTTAGAGGTTGCTTTTACACCTTCTGAAACAAATGCAGCTTTAGCATCAATCACGAGTCAATACTACAACATCTATGAAAATGATCCAGAAGGACACTATGAAAACCTTTTTCAAATCCAACAGGGTAATGCTTTAAGGAATGGTGATTCTCCAGGTAGTGTTTACAGTATATGGAGTAATATAGGTACACCATACAATTACTTTGGTAAAACAGAAAACGATCAGTTCCGTGTGACAGGTGCTGGATCGGTTGTCATTGGTGACCATTCGATATCATTAGGTTTTGAATATGAGCAACGTGTGGATAGAGGATGGACCTCGGGTACAACCACTGGCGGTGGTACACAAGGTCCAATAAGTATTTGGACTATCGCACGACAACTTGCAAACTTTCATATTACAGAGCTTGATTTAAATACAGGTGTTATTTCTGATTCAGGATCTTTTAAGGCAATTACATACGATAGATTGAACTCAGGTTATGCGGCATCATCGGGAACAGGTGTCTATGGAGGACAATTAAATGATGACAATCAATCTTTCTTTGATTTCAACTTAAGAGATAAATTAGGTCTTAATGTTGCCGGAGATGATTTCATCGACATTGACAATTATGACCCTAATTTGTTTCAATTTGATATGTTCTCGCCAGATGAACTATTGAACAGTGGTAATTCTTATGTTTCTTATTGGGGCTTTGACCATACCGGTAAAAAAGTTTCAGGAGCTACGGATATCAACAACTACTTTAATGAATATGATGAAAATGGAAATTTCAGAAGATTTGTTGGTGCTTTTCAGCCGATTTATATGGCTGGTTATATAATGGATAAGTTTGCCTTTAAAGATATCGTATTCAACGTTGGTGTTCGTGTTGATGTTTTTGATGCGAACCAACCAGTTCTTAAGGATCCCTATTTATTCTACAATGCACGCACAGTATCTGAAGCACAAGCTTTGAAAGAGTCCGATCCTGATCAATACGCTTGGGTCAATTTACCTGAAGGGATGGGTGACGACTATGTAGTTTATGTTAACGATGTAAATAGCCCTTCTGCGATAAATGGATTTAGAACAGGGCAAGCATGGTATAATGCTGATGGAACACCTATAGAAGATCCCTCTGTTTTACAAGGAGCTGCAGGTATTGCTCCGTGGTTGTTAAACCCTGGTCAAGAAACGCCATCCGCTGATGCATTTGAGGACTACAAAGCACAGGTCAATTTCATGCCTCGTGTAGCTTTCTCTTTCCCGATTTCAGATGAAGCCTCCTTCTTTGCTCATTATGATATCTTAACAAAAAGACCAACATCTGGATTTAGATTTGATCCATTTGAATACCAGTTCATTCAATCCAGAAGTTCTATTATCAACAATTCAAATTTGAAGCCTGAGACAACAGTGGATTACGAACTTGGTTTCCAGCAAGTCCTTACAAGAA